>JAFAYP010000141.1 GCA_019240305.1 Solirubrobacterales bacterium | reverse complement strand
GGCACTACGGCGTATACGGTGTCAGCGGCTTTGTGACATACAGCTGCTTGAGATACCAGGTTCCCCCGGTGTTGAGCCCTGCCGGGGCGGGACCGGTCGTCAGCAGGTCGATGGCCAGCGTCGCATCCGACAGCTCGCCCCACGACGTCCACTTCAGGGGGTACGCGTACCCGGGGATGTTGAACGAGTTGCCGTGGAGGTAGGCCGCGATCTTGACCGGATCGGCCCCGACCTTGCGGACCGCGTCTGCGACCAGGTTGACGATTGCGTAGCCGGACAGCGCATCGTCTTCGAAGAAGTGGTCCTGCGGGTACGCCTTCAGGAACTGTTGGGCGAGGTTCTGGTAGCCCGGGCTGTTCACGTCCATGCACTTGAAGTCGATGTAACGGCCGTAGGCCGGCTTTCCTACCGCCTTCGCAATCAGCGACGACGGGAAGTCCGGTCCGGTCACGGGCGCGGTCAGGCCGAGCGCGCCCGATTGGACGATGATCGGGGGAGTTCCCGGCGGGTGGCCGGTCGCCATGATGATCTGCGGATTGAAGCTGCTCAGGGCGCGCAGGTACGAGCTGAAGTTGGTTGCCGTGACGGGCGCGACCTCGACCTTCGTCTTCAGGCCGGATATGCCCGCGGCAGCGGTCTGAATACCCGACCCGATCGACTGCCCCCACGCATAGTCGGCGTCGATCGCACCGACCCTGGTGAGACCGCGGCTGTGGGCGTATTCGACATATGCCGCGGCGACCTCCGGCGCGGCGGGCAGGCAGGTTCGGAAGGTGTAACGACTGTTCGTGGTGAGGATGTTGCCCGCCCCGGCCTTCTCCATGAAGAAGGGGATATGGGCTCGCTCGGCCACGGGCGCCGTCGCGACGCCGACGTCGCTATCGATGACGCCGCCGGCGGCGACGACGTGGTCCTGCTCCGTCAAACGGTTAAACGCGGTGATGCCGGCGGCCGGCTGAGACGTGTCGTCGGCGACGACGAGCTGCAGCTTGCGTCCGTTGACGCCTCCGGCGCTGTTGATCTGGTTGACCGCGAACTGCATCCCGTCCCGCAGCTCGAGGCCCCACGGGGCGAACGTTCCGGTGATCGATGTCAGGGCGCCGATCGAGATCGGCCCCTTTGCACTCGAACTCGACTGGCTCGCACCGGAGCTCGACTGGCTCGCACTGGAGCCCGAATGACTCGACGAGCTGGACCCGCCGCCGCAACCGGCAACCAACAGCGCCGTCGCGCTCACGACAGCGGGCCACCACCGTTTGACCTGAAAGCTCATCTCCTGTGACCTCTCGCTCCTGGCGGGACGCCGCTGGGCTACGCGTCGCGCCCGCCTCTGTCGACCGGGCTGATCCTCGTCCGACTAAGAAATGACAAACAGCTGACGGTCATGACGCTACCGTCCAATACGTCCGGAGTCAAGAGAGCCGCGTCCGTCGGCCTCCGGTCGGGCTGGTCGTCCTCAGCAAACGATCAATCCGTCCGCCTTCGGAGATTGAACGCCGGCGTCGAGTCGCCCCGACCGAAGTTGTAGCCGAAGCCCCGGATGTTGCCCGCAGGTCCAGGCTGGAAGGGGTTATCGAGCCGGATGGTGTCTTGGCAGGTGTAACTGCTGGCCTGGTTGGGGTCGCCGCCCGTGTAGACCGCGTCGGGCTCGGGATATGGGCACAGCGGCCGGGTGACGGCCTGGCCGTTGATGGTTCCGCTGGCGTTGAGCGCCGCCGGGGCCTGCCCGTGCTCGACCCAATCGATCACCTGCTGCATCGGATTCGTGGGCGCGACACTGCCAGGGCCGGGGGTGCCACAGTGGGCGACGCCGGGGGCGAGGAAGTAGCGCCAGAACTGCTGGGTACTACTGAGCCCGCCGTTGGCGAAGATCGCCCTGTTGTAGAAGTTGATGCTGTCGCCGGTGAAGATCAGCTGGTCAGCGAGTCCCTGCCACATGATCAGCTTCCCGCCGGCCCGTCTGAACGCGCTCAGGTCCGGGTTGTCGGCCGCCATGGCGTAGTCAAAGCGCTGGCCAGACGTGAGGAAGTCCTGCCAGTACTGCCAGTACGTCTCATCTGTGTAGACCCAGCTCTGGTCCTGCTTGATCCAGTTCTGGAACCAGTCGTCGCTCGGGATGAACGGAGCGCCGGCTAGCGGTCCGTTGGGTGGCGGGTTGTTGTAAGTGGTGGCGAGTCCAAGCCCGCCCCCAGGGCCGAGGATCGGTGGCGGGACGTAGACGCCGGCCATGTCCGCGCCCGGTTCCAGCCCGAACCAGACCGGCAAACCGGTCTGAAGGTTGGACTGCGAGCCCGACAGCCGGGGCCCCTGCCAGATCTCCTGTACGACCCGCGCGTCGGTCGCGGTGAACACGCCGCATGGCGTGTTGGTGCCGATCAAGCTCCGCAGCACCCGGATCACATCGCAGGTGCGCGGGTCGAACACGCCGTCGACCTGCCCGTCCTGGTCGCGGCACTGCGCCTGCAGGGTGGTGTTGACAAGCTTCTCCTTGCACGATGAGAGCTCGTCGCCTGACCACTCCATCACGAGCTGCGGCCACATCTGGGCGACCATGAACTGGTCCCAGTTCAAGGCCGGCGCGCCGGCGAGGACGCCATTGAAATCGGTCGGGTACTTCTCGGCCTCGCTCAGTCCCTGGCGCCCGCCGGTCGAGCAGCCGTTCCAGAAGGAATATTGCGCCCGGCTGGCGTAGTAGCGGTTGATGATGAACTTCGACTCGACCGCCTCGAGGTGGAAGGAGAGGTAGCCGAAGTCGTCGATCCGGTTCCAGTTCAGACCCAGAGGCGGATGCTGAGTGGGATCCTGATTGATAACCCACGGCGAGACAAGCGCGTTCGGATAGCCGGTATGCCCGCAGTCGGTCTGCGAGATCGCATACCCGCTCGCCAGCCACTGATCCCCCGCCAGCGTCACGAAGCTCGCCGGACCGCAGTACACCCCGCCGCCCTCCGCCATGTAATTGCCGTTCCAGCTGTCCGGAAGCGTCAGATCGATCCCGATCATCCCGGGCTGCCCACCACGCGGATCCGAGCGGTCGGTGATCTCGATCGCCACCTGACAGCCGCTGCCCGCGACTTCGGTGGCGGCAACGGTCGCCGAGTCACCCGCGGGCAGGCCAGGCAACGACACCCCCGACAACGCCGCGCAAGCGAGCGCGGGCGTTCCCGTGGCGCTCGAGCCGGGCTGGGCGAGAGCCTCACTCGTCGCCAGCCCTGCATACAGCGCCACGATGGCAACGGCGCTCGCGATCACACATACCATCGGACGATGCACACGTGCGCACCGTCGCGTCCGCCGGCTGCTCCTCATGGGTTCCTCTCCGCTCGCTCCCAGCAGGACCTGCGTCCTGCGCGACTGATCAAACTTGGCGACGGGACACTAATCTGTCATCAAGCAAAATGTCAAATTTTCTTCTGGTCAAGCCGGCTGGCTTGACTTTTTCCAAAGAGCCAGGCTAAATGTCGTCGCTGAGCCGACCTGGAATCCGTCTGATCGCCCGCTTCGACGTGCGGCCGTTGCCACGAGGACATACGCTGCAGGCGCTGACCGGGCGGAGGGACGGACCGTGATTTCTCCGAGCCTGTCCCCTGCCGGCCAGGAGAGAGCTGTGCTGGAGCGGTTGGACGGGCTGCTCGCGGAGGTGGCGAGGTCGAACGCCTTTCAACGGGATCGGCTCGAGCGGATCGAGGTGCGCTCGCTGGACGGTCTGCGCCAGATCGCGGCGGTCGACAAGGACGACCTGCTGCGCGATCAGCACGCGCACCCGCCATTCGGCCGCAATCTCACCTATCCCCTCGAGCGCTACGTCCACCTTCACCAGACGAGCGGCACGTCCGGCTCGACCCTCCGCGTCCTCGACACCCAAGAGGACTGGGCCTGGTGGCGGGCGTGCCTGCGCGAGGTGTTCGAGGCCGCCGGAGTCGGCCCCACAGATCTGGTCGCCCTGGCGTACTCGTTCGGGCCCTACATCCAGTTCTGGGCCTCCTACGAGGGCGCCGACGCGGTCGGCGCCAACCGGATCGCGCTCGGCGGGATGGACTCAGTGCAACGGCTGGAGACGATCCGGGAGTACGCCGCGACCACGCTGGTCTGCACACCGTCGTACGCGATACGGCTGGCGAAGGTGGCCGATCAGAAAGGCCTTCTGGACGCTCTGTCGTCGGTGCGAAAGATCATCTGCACGGGCGAGCCCGGCGCATCGCTCCCGGCGGTTCGCGCGCAGATCGAGACGCTGTGGGAGGCCTGCTGTTTCGACCATGCCGGCCTGTCGGAGGTCGGTGCGTTTGGCTATCCGTGTGCCGACGGCGGAGGGGTTCACGTCAACGAGCGCGAGTTCATCGTCGAGATCGTGGCGCCCGGGAGCGAGGATCCCGTCGCGGACGGCGAGGTGGGCGAGTTGATCGTGACCGCGATCGGACGCACCGGCTTCCCCGCGGTCCGCTACCGCACCGGGGACGTCGTCGAGTGCTGCGAGCGGCGCTGTCCGGCCGGCCACACCGACCGGTGGCTCCCCGGCGGGATTCTCGGCCGGACCGACGACATGGTCGTGATCCGCGGCATGAACGTGTTTCCCTCAGCGATCGAGCAGGTGCTGCGAGAGTTCGACGAACTCGGCGAGTTCCGGATCACGTTCTATTCCGAGCCGAGTGCCATGGACGAGGTCAAGGTCGAGGTCGAGCTCGAGCAGCCGCGGCAGGGGCGCGCGATCCAGGCCCGACTACGGACCCGGCTGGGGCTCAGGGTGAGAATCGTCCCGCTCCAACCGGGCGTGCTCCCGGCTCCCAGCGGGAAGGCACGCCGCGTGGTCGATCTCCGAACCATGCCCCCCCGCCGGCTGTCACGCGACGGGAGACAGAATTGACACCGCGCAGCGGGGCGACAGAAACGACCGCCTCACACAGCACCAGCCACGCCGTGGCCGAGCGCATCCGCAGCTTCGTCGCCGGCGAGCGGCTGCAACCCGGAGACCGGCTCGGCCGCGAGGAAGATCTGGCTCGCGAGTTTGGCGTCAGCCGCCCCACCCTGCGCGAAGCCCTACGCCTCCTCTCCAGCGAGCACCTGGTCCGCGCCTCAAAGGGCCCGGGCGGCGGGATCTTCGTCGCGGCCACGCCCGAGGAAGGCATCGGCCTGAGCCTGAGCGCCACGGTCGCGACGATGCTCGACGCCCGCAGCATCGAGCTCGACGAACTGCTCGAGACCCGAATGCTTCTCGAGATCCCGCTCGCGGGCCTCGCCGCAGCCCGCGCGAGCGAGCATGACGTGGTCGTCCTCCGCGCCCTCGTCGACGAAGTCAACGCGGCAGCGAGCGATCACGCGGGCACGATCGAGGTCGACGCGCGGCTTCACCACCTGATCGCGCAGATCGCCGACAACCGGCTGGCTGGTGCCCTCACCGGCTGGATCGTCGACGTCCTGCAGCCGCGCCTCGCGGAGGTGATCGAGCCCGCCGTCGTCGTGAGCGTGATCGCCGACCAGCACCGCGACCTGCTCGAAGCGATCGTCCGCGGCGACCCGGTCGCCGCCGAGCGGGCCATGCGGGAACACCTGGTGTACGTTCGGGATGTAGCGCACGCGGTCGAGCGCTCCAGTGCCAGCGAGGTCGCGCCCGAACGCACGGAGCCGTCCGACATCCAGGATCGACAGCCGCCGCGCTAGTCGACGAGCGTCTGTTCGCTGATCGCCACCCGCAACTCGATCAGCTTGTTGCGTTGAAGCTTGCCGCTCGGCGTCCGAGGCAGGGCGTCTACCCAGTACGCCTCGCGGGGCCTCCGTTGCCGGGGCAGCGCCTCGATCGCCGCCTCAAGCGCCGCGGCCGCCTGCTCGCGCAGCCCGTCCTTCGCGACGGCGAACACCGCGATCATGTTCAGGCCGTCCCGGGTCTCGAACGGCGCGGTCCCGAGGTCTTGGACAAACTGACCACAGCCGGCCACCAGGGCATGGTCGACGTCCTCGACGCTGACCCACTGCCCCGCGATCTTCAACAGGTCGTCCTGACGCCCACGGATCTCGACTCGGCCGTCGCCGGCATCGAGAAACAGGTCGCCCGGGGAGAAGCAGCCGGGCGCGAAGCACTCGGTGGTGGCCTCTGGTCGCCGCCAGTACCCCAGCGCGGCCGACGGGTGCTGGATCCAGATGCGGCCCGGCTTGTCAGACGGCGCCTCCCGCCAGCTCAACTTGGCGCGCGGCGATGGGCGCAGGACGCCGCTCCCGTCGGGGTCGTACAGCATCAGGAAGTTCGTCTCGCTGGTCCCATAGCCGTCCACGATGCCGCGTCCGGTCGCTTCGAGCCACCCCGAGCGGATCGCCGCCGGCAGCCTCTCGCCAGCCGAGACGAAGTGACGTACGCGGCGCAGTTGCGGCGCCAGCCCGGCCTGAAGCAGCTTGAGGTAGAGCGTCGGGACGACGAACATCGTGCTCGGCTGATGCCGGGCCACGACCTCAACGAGACGCCTAGGCGTTGTCCATTCGCGATCCAGGATCACGGTCGCGCCGCTGCGCAGGCCGGCACAGAAGCTGTTGGCGTGGGCGTAGGCGAAAAACAGCTTCGACGAGGAATAGAAGCGATCGTCTCGGCCCGCGCCGAGCACGCCGCCCGCGATGTCCGTCGAGGCCAGCACGCATCGGTGCGCGTGGATCGCGGCCTTCGGCAACCCGGTGGTGCCCGACGTGTAGATCCAGAACGCGGGGTCGTCCTCGCCTAGCTGGGCCGCTTCGATCGGAGCCTGACGCTCGAGCAGCGCCTCGAACCGGACGTCGCCCACGAGCTCAGTGCCTCCGCGCGCCGCCTCTACGCAGCGATCCAACGACTCAGCCGTCTCCGGTGTGCACCACGCGAACCGGGCGCCCGACTCGCCGACGATCACCGACAGCTCGCGGTCGAACAAGCGCGAGTTGAGCCCGACCGGAACGCCGCCGGCCCAGATCGCTCCCAGATAGGCCTCGACCCACCCGATCGAATCGGGTGCCAGCACCAGCACGCGGTCGCCGATGCCGAGGCCGAGCGAGCGCCACACGCCGGCGGCGCGGGCCACCCGATCGCGCAGACGCTCGTACGTGATCGAGCCGTCGTCTGACTCGATCGCGACCTTCTCGGGCTCTCCAACCTCGAGCAGATACGCCGCCGCGTTCACTACCGGAGACTCTATATCCGCGGGCGGGGCGCGAAAAGGTCAAACGCTTTACGGGTCCCCCAAACAATTCGCTAATGTTCCGTATTGTGAACTCAGTCCTCGTGGCTGAACAGCGCAAAGGTGCTGCGCTCGTCCCCGCGGTCGACCGTGCCGCCCGCCTTCTACGCGCGCTCAGCGCGCACGAGGGCGACGCCCCTCACCCGCCCGGCATGACCGCCTCGGAGCTGAGCCGGGAACTTGGCATCTCGAAGAGCACGCTGTCAGCGCTCCTGATAACGCTCCAGCGGCACGGACTGGTCCAGCGAGACACCGTCACGCGTCGGGTCCGGCTGGGCCTCGCGCTGGTGGAGTTGGCGGCGGCGGTCTCCACCGACATCGATGTCCGCGACGCGGCCCGCCCGCACCTCGCACGGCTGCGGCGGCACAGCGGAGAGACCGCCATTCTTCACCTCGTCAACGGCGATGACGTCAGGATCGCCGAGCGCGCCGAGGCCGACACGCAACTCAAGGTCGTCGCCCCGCTTGGGACGCGGCTGCCGCGCTTCGCGGGATCGGTCGCAAAGGTCCTGCTCGCCGCGCTAGAGCCCGGACAGGCCGACGCGATCGTTCGCGGCCACGAGCTGCCGGCGTTCACGCCGCGCTCGATTGTCGATCCAGACGCGTATCTGGAGCAGGTGGCCCAGACGCGACGGCGCGGCTACGCGCGCGAGAACGAGGAGTACCTGGTCGGCGTGAGCGCCGTGTCGGCGCCGGTGATCAACCACGAGGGGCGAACGATCGGAACGATCTCGGCCGCCTGTGTGAGGGCGCGCGCCCGCGAGCGGCTGAATGATTTGGCAGAACCCGTGATCAACGCCGCCGCGGAGACTTCGCGGCGGCTCGGAGCACCTGGGGAGGGACGATGGCGGTCACCTCGACGAGCAAGCATCTCGTCGCCCTCAACATAAACGGCGACGCCTACGAGCTCGCGGTCGTCCCCACTCACACGCTCCTGGAGGTGCTGCGCGAGGATGCGGGCCTGACGGGCACCAAGCACGGCTGCGAGCAGGGCGAATGCGGCCTGTGCACGGTCCTCATCGATGGGCGGCCGCAGTTCTCGTGCCTGACGCTTGCCGTCGAGGCCGAGGGCAGCGAAATCCGCACGGTCGAGGGTCTGGCACGGGACGGCGAGCTGCACCCGCTCCAGCAGGCATGGGGCGAGAAGGGCGCCTCGCAGTGCGGCTACTGCTCTCCCGGGATGCTGATGTCGGCACAGGCGCTGCTCGAGCGCAACCCGTCGCCGACCCGGAGCGAGATCAGGGAGGCGCTGGCCGGCAACCTGTGCCGGTGTACGGGCTATCTCGCGATCATCGACGCCGTCGAACTCGCCGCGGCGCGGATGCGGAGCGCCGAGTGATGTCGGTCACGACCGAACCCACGCAGGCTCCCGCGCAGGGCACAGCCGTCGTCGGTGGCAGCGACCCCAAGATCGACGCGCACGCCAAGGCCACGGGCCAGACCGTGTACGCCGACGACATCCACCTGCCGCGGATGCTCATCGGCCGGCTCCTGCGCAGCCCACACCGCCACGCGAACATCCTCAGCGTCGACGTCAGCCTGGCGTCGGCGCTGCCCGGCGTCCACGGCGTCCTCACCGGGGCCGACTTGCCGATTCGCTACGGGATCATGCCGGTGGCCCAGGACGAGCATGCGCTGGCGCTCGACAAGGTCCGCTATCACGGCGAGCCGGTCGCAGCGGTGGCGGCCATCGACGCGGAGACGGCGGAGGAGGCTCTGCGGCTGATCGAGGTCGAGTACGAGGAACTGCCGCCGGTCAGCTCGATCGCGGACGCGATGAAGCCAGACCTGCCGCTGATCGCCGGCGAGGGCACCGGTCGTCAGGTGAATCGGAAGGGGACGCTCGAGTTCGGCGATGTCGCGGGCGGCTTCGAGCGGGCCGATCGCACCTACGAGGACCTGTTCTTCTTCGAGGGCAACACCCACCTGCCGATGGAGGAGCACGCCGCGGTCGCGCAGTGGGAGCCGGAGCCAAGGGGCCGACTCACCCTGTGGTCCTCCACCCAGGTGCCGCACTACCTCCATCGCACGCTCGCGAGGGTGCTCGAGCTGGCACCGAATCGGATCCGGGTGATCGCCACCCCGGTCGGCGGCGGTTTCGGCGGCAAGAGCGACCCGTTCTCGCACGAGCTCTGCGCCGCGCGGCTGGCGATGATCACGGGCCGGCCGGTGAAATTCACGCTCACCCGCGAGGAGGTCTTCTATGCCCACCGCGGCCGGCACCCAGTGCTGATGCGCGTCCGCACCGGCTTCGCCGAAGACGGGACACTGACCGCGATGGCGTTCCGGACGATGCTCGACGGCGGCGCCTACGGGAGCTACGGGCCCGCCTCGGTCTACTACACCGGCGCGCTCCAGACGGTCACCTACGACATCCCGACCTACAAGTTCGAGGGCGTGCGCGTGCTGACCAACAAGCCCCCCTGCGGGCCCAAGCGCGGTCACGGCACGCCCCAGCCACGATTCGCGCTGGAGTGCCACCTCGACAAGGTCGCCACCGACCTGGGTATCGACCCGATCGACCTTCGCCTCCGCAACCTGATCGAACCCTACTCGTACAGCATCAATCATCTGCGGGTCACCACGTGCGGGCTGCGCGAGTGCATCGAGCTCGTCGACGCTGAGTCGGGCTGGCGGGCGAAGCACGGGAAGCTGTCGTACGGTCGCGGCGTCGGCTTCGCGGTCGGCTCGTATTTGTGCGGCGCCGGATTGCCCATCTACTTCAACGACATGTCCCAGTCGGAGGTGCAGATCAAGGTCGATCGCGGTGGCGGGGTCACCGTGTACTCGATGGCGATCGACATCGGCCAGGGCTCGGACCACATGCTGGTGACGGTCGTGGCCGAAGTGTTGGGTCTGCGTCCTCGCGACATCGCGCTCGTCGCCGCTGACACCGACCTGACCCCGATCGACCTCGGGAGCTACTCGAGCCGCGTCACGTTCATGGCCGGCAACGCGGCGGTGCAGGCGGCCGAGCGCATGCGCGAGAAGGTGTTCGCCGCGGTCTCGGCCGACCTGGGGGTCACGGTCGAGAAGCTGGTGGCGCGGGACGGTCGCATTTTTGACCGCGACGATCCGAACATCGGCATGGATTGGCCGGCCGCGGTCGGGGTCGCGTCGGTGCTGCACCCACCACTCGTCACCGCCGGCTCGTACAAGACCCCGAAGCTCGCCGGGCCGTACAAGGGTGGGGGCGTCGGGCCGTCGCCCGCCTATAGCTACACGGCGGCGATCGTCGA
>JAFAYP010000335.1 GCA_019240305.1 Solirubrobacterales bacterium | reverse complement strand
GAGCTGGACCCCGCCGGCGACGATCCCGCACGTCGTCAGGGACCCGTCAACCGGTGTGTTTGCGTGCTCGGCCTCGAGCGCGCTGATCAGCCCACCCATCGAGGTGCCGAACGCGATCACGTGCGACGGCGAGTGCGGGAGCACGGTTGACTCGACCGCTGACAGCGCGTCGAACTGGTCACCGACCGCGGTGTCCAGTGCCCACCACGACCCGTTCGGGTCATACGAGGACCCGGCCAGCGCGTAGCCCTCGCTCAGGAGCTCCTGCTGCGTCACCGGATCGGGAGAGTCGGCGGCGACCAGTGGCCCGAACCCATGGCTGTACAGCAGCACCGTCCCGTTCCACGGGGACGGGACGTCCGCGATCCATTGGCTGCCATCGGAAGTCGTTCCGGTGTAGTGGGTCGATGTCGTCGTCGCCCCTGCGGTCGGGGTCAACGCCAGCCCTGCTACCACGGCAGCTGCGACGAGCGCAGCGAAAGCTTTACGTCCGAGCACGAGGCCCTCCCTCTGGATGCACCGATTTGTCGAGCGGCAACCTAACGTAAACAGCAAGCCGGTTGTCAAGCGACTGGGTCAACGGGCCGGCGTGCGTGTGGGGCTAGGCACTAATGTTGCGCCTCGTGGCGGCCACTGCTCAGCTTGATCCAGAGCCCGAGACGAGCCTGGCGGTTCCCCGCGTCGGCTACCTCGTGTACCGCGTGGAGCGACGGCTGCGCGCCCGGCTGGACGAGCAACTGCGGTTACACGGGATCTCGACCCCGGAGTACACCGCGCTGAGCCTGATGCGCGAGCGCGACGGCCTGTCCTGCGCGCAGCTCGCTCGCTGGGCGCTGGTCACCCCGCAGGCGATGAACCTCGTCGTCTCGGCGCTCGAGCGCCGCAAGCTGGTGCGCCGGCGGCCGGATCCCAAGCACCGCCGCGTGCTGCGCGCCTCGGTCACCGCCAAGGGCTTCGAGCTGCTCGAACGCTGCGACCGCTCCGTCGACCAGATCGAGGCCGACATGCTGGGAGACCTGCCGGCCGAGACGGTGGAGGTGGTGCGCGACGCGCTCGCCGCGTGCGCGCATTCGCTGAAGGCCACGAGCCCAACTCCGCGCGCTCGCCCGCTCGACGGGACTCGCTAGCCGTCGTGGGCTCCGGTCGCTTGTTCGCCGGCCTGTTCGCTCACGGCGACGCGGCGGCCCAGGCAAGCGACCGGACGCTGGTGGAAGCGATGGTCGAGGTCGAGGCGGCGCTGCTCGAGGCCCTGGCCGGTCTCGACCTGGCCCCAGCCGACGCGGCTCGCGAACTGAGCGAGGCCGTCGCCGCCGGACGGATCGAGCTTGACCTCGACGAGCTGAGCCGCGCCACCGGCGAGCAGGGCACCCCGATCCCGGGCCTCCTGCGCGCGCTGCGCCGCCAGCTCCCGGACGCCGCGTCGGCCCATCTGCACACGGGCGCGACCAGTCAGGACGTGCTCGACACCGCGATCATGCTGGTCTCACGCCGAGCGCTCGACGCCGCGATCGACGATCTTCACGGTGCGGCCGACGCCTGCGCGGGCCTCGTGCAGCGCCACCGCGAGACGATCGCGCCCGGTCGCACGCTGCTGCAGCAGGCCCTTCCGGTCACCTTTGGCCTGAAGGCGGCGATGTGGCTGACCGGGATCGAGGGAGCGATCGACGGGCTCCGTGCAATCCGTGACCACGAACTCGCCGTGCAGTTCGGGGGCGCTGTCGGCACGCTCGCCAGCCTGGGCGAGCGTGGGCTCGACGTATCCGCGGCGATCGCCGAGCGCCTCGGCTTAGCCGCACCCCCCGTGCCGTGGCACACGATCAGGCTGCGCCCCGCGCGGCTGGCCGCGGCCCTGGGGACGTCGCTCGGGGTGCTCGGCAAGATCGGGCGCGACGTGGTGCTGCTCGCCCAGACCGAGGTGGCCGAGGTGGCCGAGGGTGGTGGCGCGGGCCGCGGCGGCTCCTCGACGATGCCCCACAAGCGCAATCCGGTGGGCGCGATCGGCCTGGTCGCCTGCGCCCAGCGCGCGCCCG
>JAFAYP010000191.1 GCA_019240305.1 Solirubrobacterales bacterium | reverse complement strand
GCGCTGTCGGGCGGCAATCAGCAGAAGGTCGTCCTCGCTCGCGCGATGCTCTCGGAGCCGAGGCTGATCCTCGCCGACGAGCCCACCCAGGGTGTGGACGTGGGCGCGCGGGTCGAGATATACCGCATCCTGCGTGAGATCGCCGGGTCCGGAGTCCCGGTCGTGATCTGCTCATCGGACGGCTTGGAGCTGGCGGGGCTGTGCGACCGTGTCGTGGTGTTCTCTCGCGGGACTGTGGTGGGGGAACTGACGGGTGACCAGGTCACCGAGGAGCAGATCGCCCGGACGATCGTCACTGCCACTTCGCACCGTCGGGGTGAGGAACACGAGGCGGGCGCCGCCAAGCTCGGGCGGCTCGAGTCGGCTCGCATACGTCAATTCCTCGGAGGCGACTACCTGCCGAGCCTGGTGCTGGCGGCGGTGATCGTCCTGCTGGCGATCTACACGCAATCGAGCAACTCGAGGTTCCTGGCCGCGTTCAACGTCACCTCGTTGCTCACGCTGCTTGCGGCGCTGGCGTTCATCAGCTTCGGGCAGCTGATCGTGATCATGACCGCGGGCATCGACATCTCGGTTGGCCCGCTGTCGGGACTTGTCGTGGTGATCGCCTCGTTCTTCTTGGTCGACGGCAAGTCACCGCCTGTAGTCGTCCTCGGCTTCGTGATCATGTTCGGCGCCGCAATCGGAACCGGCCTGATCAACGGGACGATGGTGCGGCTTGGCCGCTTTACCCCGGTCGCTGCCACGCTCGTCACCTACATCGGCCTGCAGGGGCTCTCGCTCCTGCTGCGCCCCTTCCAGGGTGGGGAGATTTCCTTGAGCATCATCAATTTCATCTCCACCAACGTGGGGACGGTTCCGGTTGCGTTCCTCGTTGCGGTGGGCGTTGCAATCGCCCTCGAGCTGTGTCTGCGCTTCACGCGCTGGGGGCTCGCGCTGCGGGCTGCCGGTTCACGTGAGGAGTCTGCGCACCGGCTCGGGGTCGGCGTCAACTGGACGATCGTCGGCGCGTACCTCGCGTGCTCGGCGTTCACCTTCCTGGGCGGGTTGATGCTCATGGCGCAGATCGGCGTGGGGGACCCCACGCAGGGAGTCACCTACACGCTCGCGAGCATCACCGCGGTAGTCCTCGGGGGCGCCAGCTTGTTCGGGGGCCGCGGCTCGTTCATCGCCACGCTGCTCGGCGCGGCACTGATCGAGGAGACCATCAACGCGACCACGTTCCTGAACCTGAGCCAGGCCTGGCAATACTGGTTCCAAGGCATCTTCGTGCTCGTAGCGGCCGTGACCTACACGTTGATTCGCCGGCGCGGGAAGCTGGTGCCGGGATGAGCTCGCTGGATCTCGAGGCCCGCGTGGCGCTCGTCACGGGCGCGGCGAGCGGGATCGGATGCGGCATTGCCACCGTGCTGGCGCGCGAGGGCGCCACGCTCGTGCTGTCCGATCTCGATCTGGAGCGGGCGCGGGCCGTCGCAGATGAACTCGGCGCGACGGCGATGCATCACGATGTCACCAGCTGGAGCTCGTGTCAGGAGGTTGTCGAGCGGACCCTGGAGACACACGGCAGGATCGACATCCTGGTCAACAACGCAGGAGTGTCCCGCAGCGTCCCGTTCCACGAACTCGACGAGGCAGAGTGGGATCGCGTCAACGACGTCAACGCCAAGGGCGTGTTCATGACCACTCGTGCTGTGGTGCCGCACATGATGGCGCGGCGCAGCGGATCGATCATCAGCATCTCCTCGATGGTCGGCAAGGAGGCGATCCCGCTGTTTGTCCACTACAGCGCGTCGAAGTTTGCGGTCATCGGGCTGACCCAGGGATTGGCCAAGGAGCTCGCGCCCTACAACGTGAGGGTGAACGCGGTGTGCCCGGGAGTGGTGCGGACGCCGTTGTGGGAGCCGCTGCTAGAGCAGCTCTCGGCGAACAAGGGCATAACCCGTGATGAGGCATGGCAGGAGTTCGTCGATGGCATCCCGCTCGCCCGTCCGCAGGAGCCGGAGGACATCGGCGAGGCGGTGGCGTTTTTGGCCTCCGACCGGGCCCGCAACATGACTGGCCAGGGAATCAACGTGACCGGCGGGATGCAGCTCCATTGACAGAAAGGAGAGCGAGGTGAAGGCGCTGGTGTTCGAGGCACCGCGACGCGCGGTGGTGACCGAAGTCGAACAACCGCGGATCGGACCCGACGAGGTGCTTGTCCGCTCGCATGCCGTGGGGATCTGCCATTCCGACTTCGAACTGCTGGCGGGCCAATACATCATTCCGGTCAGTTACCCGATCATCCCGGGCCACGAATGGGCCGGTGAGGTGGTCGACGTCGGGTCGGCGGTGGCCGGGCTGTCTGCCGGAGATCGCGTGGTGGGCGAATGCGTGGTCGGACCAGGCGGCCGTGACCATTTTGGCTTTTCGATCAGCGGCGCCGACGCGGAGTACTTCCGTGCCCGCGCCGAATGGCTGCACGTCCTGCCCGAGGAGCTTTCCTACACTGCCGGTGCGCTGGTCGAGCCCTTCTCGGTCGCCTACAACGCCACCCACACGGCCGGCGGGCTCGATCCGAGCGATCACGTCGCGGTCATCGGCGGCGGACCGATCGGCCTGCTGTGCGTGGCCGCGGCTGCCGCGCACAATGCGACAGTGACGCTGATCGAGCCCCAGCAGTCACGCCGGGCGAAGGCGCTCGATCTTGGCGCTCGGCACGCCATCGACCCGAGCGCGAATGACTTCGCAGATGCCGTGGGCGAGATCACCGGCGGACGCGGGTTTGACGTCGTGCTCGAGGCCGCTGGCGCGCCGCCCGCCATGGCAAGCGCGCTCGAGGTGGCGGCACACAGCGCACGGATCGTGTTCATCGGCATCGACATCGGATCGTCCGCCTCGGCCAAGCTCGGGCTGGTCCAGTCCAAGGCGCTCCGGATCCAGGGGATCATCGGCTCCGCCGGGCTGTGGCCGAGGACGATCAGGTTCCTGGCCAGCGGCGTGGTCGATCCCAGCCTCATCGTCACCGCCCAGTTTCCCCTGGCCGCCGCACTCGAGGCGCTCGACGCGGCTCAGGACACCGCCCGCAACGTCAAGGTCCACATCCAGACCGCATGAAAGCCGCCGTCTACCGTGGCCCGGGCGATGTCCGGATCGAGTCCATCGCGGATCCGGAGGGTGCGCGCGAGGGCGAGCTGATCATCCAGGTGGCGCGCGCGGCGATCTGCGGCACGGACTCGTCCGAGTGGGCTCATGGGCCGCTGCTCGCCCGGCCGCCGGTGGTGCTGGGCCACGAGTTCGTGGGTCGGGTGGTCGACGCCGGCTCTGCGGCGGGCGCCTTCGCGGTGGGCGATCGCGTGGTGAGCGGAGCGGGCATCTCGTGCGGCATGTGCGAATGGTGCTCCGCAGGGCGCACCAACCTGTGCGCCGAGTACAGGACGATCGGCCTGCACGTAGACGGCGGTCTGGCCGAGTACGTGCGCTCGCCGGGATTTGTCTGCCGCCACGTACCCGAGGGCGTGAGCGACGACGCCGCGGCGCTGGCGCAACCTCTTTCCGTGGCGCTGCATGCCGTCCGGCGCAGCGGGCTCGAATCCGGCCAGGCCTGCGCGCTGATCGGGGTGGGTGGGATCGGTGCGTTCATCCTCGCCGCCGCGGCGGCGCGGGGCGCGTCGCCGCTGATCGCGCTCGACATCGACGACGAGCGGCTCCACACGGCACGGCGGCTGGGGGCGACGGTCACCGTAAATGTTCGCGAACGCTCGCTGTCGGACGCCATCTTCGAGAACACCAATGGTGAGGGAGCTCATGTGGTGATCGAGGCTTCGGGTTCTCGGAACGCGCCGGCGGCCGCCTTGGCCGCGGCCCGCCGCGGGGGGCGCGTCCTGATCGTGGGCCTTCAGGCGGCGCCGCGCGAGATCGACCTGTTCTCGTTCACGGTGCGCGAAGTGGACCTGCTGACCACGCTCGCGCACGTCTGCGACGTCGACCTGCCGGAGTCACTCGCGCTGCTCGACTCGAGCGATCTGGCCACGGCGGTCATCGACCGTGTGATCGCACTCGACGATCTCGTCGCGGACGGGATCAAGCCGCTGGCCGATGGCTCCGCGCGCGGAAAGATCGTGGTGGCGCCGTGAACTTCATCGGACTCGGCCGGATGGGGCTCTCCATGGCCCGCTCGCTCCGGCGGGCCCGCTTTCCGCTCACCGTCTACAACCGGACGCGCCGCCGGGTCCTCCTCCTCGGCGACACCGGAACGGCGGTGGCGGAAAGCCCGGCCGAGGTCGCCAGCGTGGCCTTGGCTCCCGGAGTCATTACGCCGTCGCCACAGGAGGCAGGGCAATGAAGGCAATGCACCACGTCGGCATCACCGTGTCCGACCTCGAACGCGGGATCGACTTCTACCACGGGGTCCTCGGCTTGGGCTTCGTCAACGAGCCGAGCCCGGTGTTCGACGATCCAGAGCTCGGGCCGGCCGTGGGTGTTCCCGGCGCCGCTCTGCGGCAGGTGTCGCTCGCGCTCGGCGAAGTGATCCTCGAGCTGCTCGAGTACTCACGCCCCGAATCTCCGGTCGAGGCGCCGCTGGCTCAGAACGCGCTTGGCGCGCAACACGTCGCCTTC
>JAFAYP010000112.1 GCA_019240305.1 Solirubrobacterales bacterium | reverse complement strand
GGATCCGGGCCTCCACTTCGCCCAGCCGCCTGCTCAGTCGCGTCGACTCGCGGTGCACGGAATCCTGCAGCCCTTGCACGAGCTGCTCCAGGTGAGTGATCCGGGTCTCCAGCGCACGTAATGCATCCTGACCCGGATCGCTCGTGGCGGCGGTCGCGGGCTCGTTCGGCTGCGCGCCACCGCGACGAAGCTGCCGGATGCGCCCGATCAGCCCCTCATGCTCGTGCACACCTCACCTCCGACCCGGACGTTTCACCGGGTCCGGGCGCGGCGGGTAGCGCCTGCGCTCCTCGTCCGTCATCCGGCGGATCACCAGCGTGCCGCTCTCGACCTGCTCGCGGACCTGCGCCAGCTTCTCGGCACGCTTCTCCTCGGCCCGCTCGCGCGTGCTCTTCACACCATCACTCCGGCGGGCTGCCCGTACATTGCTCCCCTTCCTTCGCCGGCGCGGTCATGGCTGGAGGGAGATTCTGCGTCGGCGGGGAGAACCTCACGGGCGACAAGACCGCCCGTACCGGTACCGTAGCACCGAGTTAGCGCGATATCGCACACGATGTCGAGCGCGGAACCGCCGCAACCATGACCTCCACCACCGAGTTAACGCTGCTGACCGGCGAGAGCCACCGCGTCGAGGGAGATGCCAAGGACGTCGAGCGAGCCATCCTCGATGCAGCTCGCGGTTCCATCATGCAGCTTGCCTGGCTGCGCGACGCCGAGACCGGAGAGGACCTCGCGATCAACCCGGAGCACGTCGTGATGCTGAAGCCCGTCAGGTCCTAGACCGCACCTGGTGTCGAAGCCGGGGTGTCGATATCCCCGGCGACGTGCGCGTCGCCGGTCTCCTCATGCGCCGGCGCGTCCCCATACAGAGCCGATCCATTTACGGACGCGCGCTTGCGCGCATCTTTCCTGGCCTGCTTCTCGAGCCGGCGTTCCCGAAGCTTGCTTTCCCGTGCCATCTTCGAGAACGTGGTCTTCTTCTTGCTTGAGGCCATGCGCGTCCTTCCGTGTTGTAGAGGTGACGGCGAGCATGCGCACGCCGCTCAGACCTCTGCGAGCGGCGTCCGAAGGTGAGACCGGCGCGGCTAGGACAGCCGCACGTTCGCCGCGGCCGGGCCCTCAGGGCGAGCAACAACAACGAACGCGGGCACGCAGATCGTCGGGCGCGACCCCGACGCGGAGCCAGAAGTGTAGCTCGATGTCGCCGAGAACAGGGATTCAGGTGGCCGTGGGCTCGAGGAACGCCTCAGCGGCTGAGACCCCGGCCGGGTCGTTGACCAGCGCCCCGGCCGGCGCGGGCACCGGTCCGTCGAGCAGTGGATCGGCGGTTTGGACCATCCACTCGTGCAGCCGCTCCTCCAGCTGCTCGCGCGTGTCGGCAAGTTCCGGCTCGCCGAAGAGGTTGCGCATCTCGCCGGGGTCCATGATCAGGTCGTAGAGCTCGACGCGCGGTCGGGGTTGGCTTCCCCACCCGGCGTCGATGAGCAGCGACTTCGAAGGCGAGTCGTCGACGTTGGGGAGCACCGGCTCCAGCCGATCGCCGAAGTGCCGGATCAGCTTGTGGCGCTCGGTGCGGATCGCGCGCTGAGGATCGTAGGCCGCGTGGTAGGTGAGCTCGGCGAACAGCTCTTCGCGCACCGTCGTCGCCTGCTTGCCCACGAGCGGGAGCAGCGAGCGGCCATGGGTGTCGGGCGGGATCGTCGCCCCGGCGAGCTCGAGCAGGGTCGGGTAGATGTCGACATGCGAAACCAGGGCGTCGGTCACGTGACCGCCGTGGAACCCGGCGGGGCCGCGGATGATCAGCATCACGCCCAGGCCGCGGTCGCTGAGCGTCCCCTTGGCTCCGGGAAACGGAAGCCCGTGGTCGGTGGTGAGGACAACCAGCGTGTCATCGGCCAGCCCCGCCTCGTCGAGACCGTGTAGAACGGCGCCGACGCCCTGATCGAGCGACCGGGCGCTGGCCTTGAAGGCGGCCATGTCCGCCCGGGTGGCGGGGGTGTCCGGCAACTGGCCCGGGGGAGCGCCGTACAGAGCGTCGCGCACCGAGCTGGGCTCGAAGAACTCGCGATGGGTCTCGAAGAAGCCGATCGACAAGAAGAACGGCTGCGGTGGCCGGCTGCGCAGCAGCTGCAGAGCCGCCGGGGCGATCGAGTGGACCCGGGTGGTGCCGATGTCGACCACGTGGTCGTAGCCGAGCACCTCGGGTTGCATGGTGATGTGCTGCTCGCCGACGAGGGCCGACCAGTAGCCGGCCTCCTGGAGGGGGTGCACGATGTGGCGCCCGTAGTCGCGCAGCGTCCACCCCCGGTGGGCCAGGCCGGTCATCCCGTTGACGTGCGCCCACTGTCCAGTCAGCAGGCACGCGCGGCTGCCCGAGCAGGTCGGCGCGGCACAGAACGCCTGCCTGAACAGCAGACCCTGATCGGCCAGGCGCTGGATGTTCGGGGTGGGGATCTGGTGGCCGTAGGGCTGGACGTAGCGGCCGGTGTCGTGCGAATGCAGGTAGACGATGTTCGGAGGCGTCATGCTGCTATATCCTTATGTCTATCGATTTAGTGTAGATCGGAGCGGCCCTGTCCTTGCAGGCATATCTCGTTTGTGCGGTCCCGCGGAGCGGAAGCACGCTGCTGTGCGAGATGCTCCGCGACACCGGGGTCGCGGGTCAGCCGCTGGAGCACTTCGAGACGCTGCGAAGTTCAAGCTTGCCACGTCAGCCCCGCCAGTACTTCGAGGAGGCCGGGCTCCCCCGCATCGCGGACCTGCTGGCGCCCTCCCAGCCCGGCGCTCCCAGCAACGAGCCTCCCGAGGCATGGCGGACGCGGATCCGCAGCGAAGGGCTCGGCGGCAACCGGGTGTGGGGCGGCAAGCTGATGTGGGGCCACACCGAGGACCTCATCGCCCGGGCCCGAGCGCTCCCGGGCCTGGCCGGCGCCGACCTCGAGCGGGTCCTGCACGTGCTGCTCGACGACCCGCAACTCGTATTCGTCACCCGTCGCGACAAGGCGGCCCAGGCCGTGTCGCTGTGGCGAGCCCTGCAGACGCAGAGCTGGCGAGCCGAGGACGCTCCGAAGGCCGCCGCGCCGGTCTACGACTTCGCCGCCGTCGACCATCTGGTCCGGCAGCTCGAGTCCGACGAGCGCGCGTGGAAGGCCTGGTTCGCCCGGACGGGCAAGGCCCCGTTCGTCGTGACCTACGACCAGCTCGAGGCGGCCCCGGCCGAGACGGTCGCGACCGTCCTGCACGCGCTCGGCCTCCCGGAGGCAGTCGTCTCGGTGCCTCGGCTCTCGCGTCAGCGCGACGAACTCTCCGAGGCGTGGATTGAGCGTTACCGCCTCGAGCGAGGCCAAGCGGCGTGAGCGCGACCGCGCGGCAGGTCTCGCAGTTGCGAGCGCTCGAGGCGGAGGCGGTGTTCGTGGTCCGCGAGGTCGTGGCCGAACTGTCCCGGCCGGTGCTCCTGTTCAGCGGTGGCAAGGACTCGGTCGCGCTGCTTCACCTGGCGGAGAAGGCCTTCCGCCCGTTGCCGCTCCCGTTCCCGGTTCTGCACGTCGACACCGGCCACAACTTCCCGGAGGTGATCGAGTTCCGCGACCGGCGTGTCGCCGAGGCCGGCCATCGGCTGATCGTGGCATCCGTGCAGGCCTCGATCGATGCCGGACGCGTCAAGGAGCCGGCGCCGGGCGCTTCGCGTAACCGGCTCCAGACGGTCACGTTGCTGGACGCACTCGAGGAGCACAGCTTTGACGCGGCGTTTGGTGGAGCCCGCCGCGACGAGGAGCGCGCGCGCGCCAAGGAGCGGGTCCTGTCGTTCCGTGACGAGTTCGGACAGTGGGAGCCCCGGGCGCAGCGCGCCGAGCCGTGGACGCTCTACAACGCCCGGATCCGCCGCGGCGAGCACATCCGCGTGTTCCCGCTCAGCAACTGGACCGAGGTCGACGTGTGGCGCTACGTCGAGGCCGAGGATCTCGAGCTGCCCTCGATCTACTTCGCCCATCGCCGGCGCGTGCTCGAGCGCGACGGAATCCTGCTCGCCGAGTCGGAGTGGATCCGCCCGCGCGCTGGCGAGCGCCCCGAGGAGGCAACGGTCCGCTACCGCACAGTTGGCGATCTGACGGTCACCGGGGCGGTGCGCTCGGAGGCGGCCGACATCGCGTCGATCATCACCGAGACCGAGGCCGCAACCGTGTCCGAGCGCGGGGAGACCCGGGCCGACGATCGGACCTCGGAGGCGGCCATGGAGGACCGCAAGCGCGAGGGTTATTTCTGATGGCCGCCGGGGCGCTGACCGGACAGCGCGAGCTGCTGCGCCTGGCCACGGCCGGCTCGGTCGATGACGGCAAGAGCACCCTGATCGGCCGCCTGCTGCTGGACACCGGATCGCTCCTGGCGGATCACCTCGACGACGTCTCGCGCGGCGGCGCGATGGACCTGGCCGCGGTCACCGACGGTCTGCGGGCCGAGCGCGAGCAGGGCATCACGATCGACGTCGCCTACCGGTTCTTCTCCACCCCCCGGCGGTCTTTCATCCTGGCCGACACCCCGGGGCACGAGCGCTACACGCGCAACATGTTCACCGGTGCCTCGACCGCCGACGTCGCGCTGGTCCTGGTCGATGCCCGCGCCGGCGTGGTCCGCCAGACCCGCCGGCACGCGCACATCGCCGCACTGCTCGGGATCGAGCACTTCGTCGTGTGCGTCAACAAGATGGATCTGGTGGGCTGGGACGAGCGCCGGTTCAAGGAGATCCAGAACGACGTCCATGACGTGGCCCGGCGCCTGGAGATACCGGACCTGCTGCTCGTCCCGATCAGCGCGCTGCACGGGGACAATGTCGCCTTCGGGTCCGAAAACACGCCGTTCTACGACGGTCCGACGCTGCTGGAGTATCTCGAGGCGCTCGACGTTCAGGCCGACCGCGACCTGACCCGGCTGCGCGTGCCGATCCAATGGGTGGGCAGGCCGAAGGACGGCGACGGCCGGCTGTACATGGGGCGGATCGTCGCCGGCACGCTCGAGGTAGGAGACGAGGTCGTCGTACTGCCCGCGGGTGTCTCGACCCGCGTCACCCACCTCGACACCCTGGATGCCGACTCCGAGGCGGCGGTGCCGTCCATGTCGGTCACCGTCGGTCTCGCCGATCAGCTCGACGTCGGACGGGGCGATCTCCTGGTGGCACCCGACGAGGAGCCCACCACAGCCCGCGAGCTCGACTGCACGATCTGCTGGATGAGCGAGGAGCGGCTGCACCCCGGCCGGCGCTACGCGCTCAAGCACACCACGCGCACCGTCCGCGCGACCGTGCACTCGATCACCGAGCGGACCGATCCAGAAACCCTTGAGCGCCAGCTCGAGCCGACCGCGCTGGTGGTCAACGACATCGGGCGGGTGACCCTGCGCACGAGCTCGGTGCTGGTCGTGGACCCGTACGCGGTCAACCGCGTGACCGGCGCGTTCATCCTGATCGACGAGGACAGCAACGAGACCGTGGCGGCCGGGGTGATCCGGCGCGCGCGCATGGTCGAGCCCGGCAGCGAACGCCGCCGGGACATCACCTGGCACCCCTCGGCGCTCGATCGCGACGAGCGGTGGCTGGCCATCGATCAGCGCGGCGCGACCGTGCACCTCACCGGGCTGCCCGCGTCGGGCAAGTCCACGATCGCGGTCGAGCTCGAGCGGCGCCTGGTCGACAGCGGCCAGTCGGCCTATCTGCTGGACGGCGACAACATTCGCCACGGGCTGTCCGAGGACCTGGGCTTCTCGCCCGGCGACCGCTCCGAGCACATACGGCGGGTCGGGCAGGTTGCCCGGCTGATGGCCGACTCCGGAACGGTCGCCGTGGTGTCGTTGATATCGCCGCTGGCCGCCGATCGGGCCCACCTGCGCGAGGCGCACGCGGAGGCGAACCTGCCGTTCGCAGAGGTGTTCGTCGACACGCCGGTGCAGGAGTGCGAGCGCCGCGACCCCAAGGGGCTCTACGCGCGTGCGCGGGCAGGCGAGATCAAGGGCTTCACCGGGATCGACGCTCCATACGAGCCGCCCGAGAGACCCGAGATACGCGTCGACACCTCAACCACCGATGTACAGCAAGCCGTCTCCCAGATCATCGAGATCCTTCGAACCCGGCCACGGGTCCTAGCCAAAGGGGCCACCATGAGAATCTCCGCCAAGGCGGACTACGCGGTCCGCGCGGCCATCGAGCTGGCCGCCACAAGCAACGGCAAGGCCGTACCGGCCGAGCGGATCGCCACCTCGCAGGGGATCCCGCTGAACTTCCTCGAGCACATCCTCTCCGATCTGCGGATCGCGGGGCTGGTGCGCAGTCAGCGAGGCGCCGACGGCGGCTACCGGCTGGCCCGCGAACCCGCAGAGCTGACCATCGCCGACATCATCCGAGCCGTTGAGGGTCCGCTGGCCACCGTGCGCGGAGGCAAGCCAGAGGAGGCTGAGTACCCCGGTGCGGCCAGCCAGCTGCCCCGGGTGTGGATCGCGGTCCGCAAGAACCTACGCAGCGTCGTCGAGCACGTGACCGTCGCCGACGTCGCGGCCGCCAACCTGCCCGACTCGATCAACGCGCTGGCCGACGACCCCGAGGCCTGGGTCACCCGCTGACGCGCGGAGCCTCGGCTTCAGCAGCTAATCGAAAAAGAGCGCAAGGTCCTGGTAGCCTTACTGCGCAAACTTGATCGAACTTGTGGGGTTTTTCCCCCTTTCGACGTGAAAGGAACCAACTTGAAGTCAAGGATCAGAGTTCTCGGGGTGTTGGCCGTGTTGGTCCCGGCGCTGGCTGTGCCAGCCGGTGCGGGCGCCACCACGCTGTTCGGCTCCGGCTCCAGCGCGGAGCAGCCGATCTTGAACGTGCTCTTCCGCGCCTACAACCGCCTGCACCCCAATGTCCGTTTCAACTACCTGCCCGACGGCGGGAACGCGGGCGTCCAGGACGTGCAGGCCGGCCGGCGACGGTTCGCCGTCAACACCCGCCCGCCGCTGCCCAGTGACTCGGGCACGACGTACTTCAAGCTGTTCCTCGACGGGCTGTGCGTCGCGGTCAATCCGGGCAACAGCCTGAGCGACCTGAGCGTCACGAACGCGAAGAACATCTTCACCGGGGTCGCCACGAACTGGAGCCAGATCCCCGGGTCCAACCTGACCACGACGATCGACCCGATCGGGCGGAACTCGAGCGCAGGTTCGTACACGTTCTTCCAGCAGGCGATCCTGGGTGGGAAGACCCAGTCGTCGAACGTGCAGCAGGTCACCTCAGATGGGCTCGTGGCAACCACGGTCTCCAAGGACGCGAATGCGATCGGCTACGTCGGGCTGGCCCACTCGGGCAAGGGCAGCGGCGTCAAGACGGTCACCCTGAACGGGGTCGCCTGCAACCAGACCAACATCAAGAACGAGAGCTATCCCCTGTTCCGCTACATCTGGGGAGTTCTGCCCACGAACCGCGCCAGCCGGGCGGTCGAGAAGTTCTTCGACTGGGTGCGAACGAGCAAGCAGGCCGGCCAGATCATCAACCGCGCCGGAGCCGTGGCGGCGTTCAACAAGAAGTAACGAGGCGGCCGTCAGGGGCATGGACGAGGACGACCTCCTCGAGCAGGACCGCGGCATCAGCCAGGACCAGCGCGCCGAGCTCGGGCTCGGCGCGCTGGTGTTCGTGGTCGTCGCGCTCCTGCTCGCGCTGCTCGGCTTCGTCGTCTATCAGGCGTGGCCGTCGTTCGCGCACAACGGGCTGGCCTGGTTCGGCGGCGGTGGCAACGTCGACCAGCAGCTCACGGACATCTTCAACTCGCCCGCCAACCCGAGTGCATACACGTACACGCTCCACGCCGGGCCGCTGCTGTACGCGACCGCGCTGATCACAGTCGTGGCCGTGGGCATCGCGCTCGTGTTCAG
>JAFAYP010000521.1 GCA_019240305.1 Solirubrobacterales bacterium | reverse complement strand
CCCCGCCCGTCTGGTCGACGTCCCCCTGTCCGACGTCGTCACGGGTAAGACGTCGGTGTCCACGATGAACGTCCGGCTCCCAGCAGCATGAGCGAACGCGACGGAACAGCGGTCAAGGGAGCTGAGCTGCACAAGGCGTACGGCGGCGTGCTGGCGCTGGACGACGCGACTTTCTCCGCCGCTCCGGGCGAGGTCCATGCCCTGGTGGGGGAGAACGGCGCCGGCAAGAGCACGATGATCAAGTCCCTGGCGGGGGTGATCCGTCCCGACCGTGGCAGGGTCCTGATCGGTGGTGAGGAGGTGCGGCTCCGCTCGCCCCAGGACGCGCTGCGTCGTGGCGTGGCGACCGTCTTCCAGGAGCTGACGCTGCTCGACCGCATGACGGTGGCCGAGAACCTGATGTTCGGCCGCGAGCCGCGCGGGGTGGGGCGGCTCATCCGCCGGCGAGATCTCCCCGCCGCGGCGGAGAAGGTGCTGACCGAGCACGGCGTGGACTCCGTCGACCCCGGCGAGCTGGTGGAGAACCTGCCGCTGCACCAGCAGCAGCTGGTGGAGATCGTCCGCGCGGTGATCCAGCAGCCCAAGGTGCTGATCCTGGACGAGCCGACCTCGGCGCTCGCGCGGCGGGAGGTGGAGTGGCTGTTCGGTCTCGTCCGCCGCCTCCGTGACGAGGGCACCTGCGTGGTCTTCACCTCTCACCGCTGGAGCGAGGTCACCGACCTGGCGGACCGGATCACGGTGTTTCGCAACGGGACCGACGTCGGAACCCACGACGAGCTGAGCGAGGAGGACGCGGTCTCGCTGATGACCAGACGCGAGGTGTCGACCGCCTACTCGCAGCCGGAGCAGGGTCCCGAGCGGGCCGTGGTGCTGCAGGCCGAGGATCTGGCAGCGCCAGGCCTACACGGCGTGGCACTGGCGCTGCACGCCGGCGAGATACTGGGGATCGGCGGCCTCGAGGGTCAGGGGCAACAAGAGCTGTTCCACGCGCTGTTCGGCCTCACGCCCACCACCGGACAGCTCGAAGTTCGTGGCAAGGCCAAGCACCTGCGCAGCCCCCGCGACGCGATCCGGGCGGGGATCGCCTTCATCCCCCAGGACCGCAAGTCCGAGGGGCTGCTGCTGTCGATGGCCGTGCGAGAGAACCTCACGCTCCCGATCCTGGGGCAGGTCGCCGCGGCCGGCGTGCTCAGACCCTCCACTGAGCGCACGACCGCCGAAGGGATGATCGAGCAGCTGCACATCGACGCCCGCTGGCCGGGCCAGCCGGTGGGCACGCTCAGCGGCGGCAACCAGCAGAAGGTCCTGCTCGGTCGCTGGCTGTTGGCCGACTCGCAGATCCTGCTGCTCTACGACGTCACCCGCGGCGTGGACGTGGCCACCAAGCAGGATCTGTACTCGCTCATCATCGAGCTGGCCGGCGAGGGCCGAGGGATCCTGTTCTACTCCTCGGACACCGACGAGCTCGCGCACCTCTGCCACCGGGTGCTCGTGCTCCGCGAGGGCCAGATCGCCCAGGAGCTCGACGGTCCCGGCATCCCCACCGAAGACATCATCGGCGCTGCGTTCAAAGAGGAGACCCATGCTTGAGCGGGCACTCCTCAGCCCCATCAGCGGCCGCGGAGAGCAGGGCCCACGACAGCTGGCACGCCGCCGGCAGCTCGTCGCGCAGAACGCGCCGTTGGTCGTGGCGGTGGTCCTGGTGGTGGGGATGCTGGCCATCTACATCGTGCTCTACGCGATCTCGCTGAGCGCTTTCCCCGGCACGTTCGAGGCCGCCTCGATCACCGACCACGCCATACCCCTGTCGCTGGCGGCGGTGGGCCAGACGATGGTCATCCTGACCCGCGGCATCGACCTCTCGGTTGGCGGCATGATGGACCTCACCAACGCGCTGGCCGCGCTCAAGATCCAAGGTGGATTCCTCACCGAGGCGCTGTGGACGGTGATCATCCTGCTGATCGGAGCGGCCGGCGGACTGCTGAACGGTCTGCTCGTGGCCTTCGGCCGGATCCAGCCGATCCTGGTGACGCTGGGGACGCTGTCGATCTTCCAGGGGCTCGCGCTGTGGGTGCTGCCCTCGCCCGGCGGCCACGTGGCCACCGGCTACACGAGCCTGTTCCTCAACCCCAACGCCCCGAGTGCGCTGTTGTGGGTCATCCTGCTCGGCCTGGCCTGGGTCGCCTTCCGGCGATCTCGCCTGGGCGTGCAGATCTTCGCGACCGGTAACGACGAGCAGTCGGCGCGGGCCAACTCGGTTCCCGTGATCCGGACCAGGCTGCTGGTCTACGTCTTGGGCGGGACGCTGGCGGCTGGCGCGGGCGTCGCGCTGGCCACCACCAGCACGGGCGGCGATGCCACGGGCGGCGATGTCTTCACCCTGTCCTCGATCGCCGCCGCGGTCATCGGCGGCGTGTCCCTGTTCGGTGGGCGAGGCAGCGCGGTCGGGGCGATTTGCGGCGCCTTCGTGCTCACGGTCCTGATCGACATCCTTTTCTTCGCCAACGTCGACCCTCTGTTCCAGCCCTTCTTTCAGGGACTGTTCCTCGTGCTGGCCGTGGGTGCGAGCACACTGGTGGGGCGCTATCTGATGAGGCGGCGATGAGCTCCACCGCCGAGACCCCTCCAACCCCGAGCAGGTTGCGCACCACGCTCAACCCCGACCGGCGGAAGATCATCTACGGCTTCGCCGCGGTCGTGGCGCTGTTCGTCCTCGGCGACATCCTCAAGCCGGGGTTCGCCACCGCGAGCGGGATCCAGCAGGTCCTCCAGGTGTCGTCGTTCGTGGGGCTGGTGGCCGCCGGTCAGACGTTCGTGATCCTCGTGGGCGGCATCGATCTGTCGGTTCCCTGGGTTCTCAACGCGGCCGCGATCGTGATGATCGCCCAGGCATCGGGCTCCAACGGGCAGCTGTGGCTGGGAATCGTCGTGGCCTTGGCGATCGGACTGGCCTTCGGGGTGGTCAACGGGCTGGGGATCGCGCTGCTCGGCGTGCCCGCGGTCGTGATGACATTGGGCATGAACGGCATCGCTCAGGGCCTCTCGCTGGGCGTCACCCACGGTCTCACCTGTAGCGGCTGCACCAAGCCGCCGCCGATGACGCTCGTCAACCTCATGACCGGCAAGACGGGGGGCATCTACACCAGCCTCCTGATCTGGCTGGCGGTGATCGCGCTGGTCACATTCGTGCTCTCGTTCACCACGTTCGGGCGCCGGGTCTACGCCGTGGGCAACTCACAGCGCGTGTCGCACCTGGCGGGCGTGAACGTCAAGGTGGTGACGGTGGCCCTGTACGGATTGAGCGGCGTGTTCGCCGCGATGGCAGGTGTCGCGCTGGCCGGATTCGGGGGCGGTGCGACGGTCGGCATGGGCGACCCCTACCTGTTCCAGTCCATCGCCGCGGTGGTGATCGGCGGAACCTACATCCTCGGTGGCCGCGGCCACTACCTGGGAACGGTGGCCGGGGCGATCGTGCTGACCACGCTGGTGAGCGTCCTGCTCGCAACGAACGCCCCCAACTACGCCCGGGACATCGTATACGGCGTGGTGATCCTCGTCATTCTGTTGCTGTACGGGCGCGGGCGAAGCGAGGCATGAAGGCGATCGTCTGGCAGCTCGCCGACCGCTAGCGCCTCCCGAATCAGGCGCCCCGTTCCGCAGACGAGTCCGTCCACGAAGCCGCCGCCCGGCGCTTCAGCATCTCGCGGTACTGCTGTGTGGTGCGCGGTAGCAGCTCGCCGGCGCCCCAGTCGAGGATCACCCCGTAGTGACGGACGAGGTCCATGGTGTCCAGCTCGCCCGCGCGGAAGCGCTCGGCCACCGCGTCGGGGTCCTCGTCGAGCTTGCCGGCGCGGGTCGTGCGCTGCTCGGTGCGCAGCTTCTGAGTCGCCTCGTCGTCGATCCGGTAGTCGGCGAGATCCCGGTCGATCTCCTCGACCACGACGCCGTAGTCGAGTGCCGCCCGGCGGACGGTGACGTAGCCGTCCTCGACGTCTGCGAGCACCGCCTGCGGATCGCGCTCGAGCGGGTCTCCCAGACCGCCGCCCCCGGCGCTGGGACGCTCGAACGCATCACCCTCCACGACCGGGACACCGGAGAAGTTCGCGCCCAAGAAGCGCTCCTCGTCGGTCCCGGGGTTCAGCCAGACGCCGTGCGGGATCGACGGCAGGCCGCCGCCGATGCCCCAGGTCACGCTGCGGGCACGGTCACAGCAGTAGGACATCACCGCGCCCTCGACCTGCGTGAGGGTGCCGCCCTTGCGAACGCCCACCCCGCCGCGATGCTTTCCGGGCCCGGCGGAGTCGGGCATGATCTGATGCGTGGAGGTCAGGACCGGCGTGAGCCGCTCCTGGCCCTCGAGCGGTTGGACGGCGAGGCCCACGCCGAACACGGGTGAGGTGCAGTCCTGCCCGTCGCGGCCCCGGCGCCCGCCCCAGCCCCCGGCCATCCAGTCGTACCACATGAAGTAGGGCCGCCCCTCGGTGCGGGCATCCCGCCCGCCGACGAGCAGATACTCGAGGTTGAAGCACCCGGCCATGGCCCGCTCGGGCATGATCTGCGACCACAGCTCGAACCCGGCGTTCATGATCTTCTCGTAGGCGCCGGAGACCGAACCGGTGACGGCGACGGGCCAGCCGGCGTTGACGACCGTGCCCTCTGGGCCGACGTCGACGATCACCGCCCGGTAGAAGCCGGAGTTGAGCGGGATCTCGGGCAGGAACGTCTTGGCCGAGGCGATCGCGCCCGAGAACGCGGTGCCGGCCCCCGCATTCAGGAAGCTGGCGATCGCCGGATCAGAGCCCGACAGGTCATAGTGGACCTCGTCGCCGTCGATGGTGAGCTTGAGGTGGACCGCGACCAGGCCTTCGCTGGTCCCGGGGTCGAAGTCGAGGTAGTCGACGGTCTCCCAGGTGCCGTCCGCGAGCTCGGCGAGCCGGGCGCGGGTCAGCCGCTCGACGTAGTCCTGCACCTCGCCGAAGGCCGCCACCACGCTGTCCTTGCCGTACTTGTCGATCAGCCGGAACAGCTCGGATTCGGCGACCCGGGTGGCCTCGATCTGCGCGTGGCAGTCGCCGATGATGTCGTCAGGGGAGCGCGAGTTGGAGGCGATCATCGCGATCACATCATTCCGGGTGTCGCCGCGGTCGACGACGCGCACCGGCGGAATCCGGACCCCCTCGCCGAAGTGATCCGTAGCGCCGACGTCGAACGAGCCGGGCACCGATCCCCCCACGTCGGCCCAGTGGCCGTTGGCCTGGGCGAGCGCGATCATCTCCCCATCGGCGAACACCGGCCGGATGAGGCTGACGTCCGGGAAGTGGGTGCCGCCCCGATACGGGTCGTTGACCGCGAACACGTCGCCCTCGTGGATGTCGCCCTCGAAGTCCTCGAGCACGGCCTTGGCCTTGAGGTGCAGGGTCCCGACGTGCACGGCGATGTCCTGCGACCCCTGCATCACGGTGTCGCCGTTGGCATCACACAGCGCGCAGGAGAAGTCACGTGAGTAGATGACGAACGAGTGACATGTCCGGAGGATCTGCTCGGCCATCTCATCGACAACCGTGACAAAGGCGTTCTTGAGGACCTCGAACGTGACCGGGTCCAGGGTGCGCTCTCGGTTGGCCATGGCTCAGCGCTCCTGCTGTGAGATCGTCATGTGGATCGTGCCGGTGCCGTCGACCGCGGCGTCGACACCGGGCGGGACGAGCGTTGTGGTGTCCAGCTGTTCGACGATGGCCGGGCCGGTGAAGGCCAGCCCGGGGCGCAGATCGTCGCGGGCGTAGACCGGGGTGTCCTCGGGCTCGGAACGGTCGTCGAACCAGACCGGCCGGGTCTCGGTCGGCTCGGGCATCGCCGCCTGGGGATCGGGCTCGGACTCGGGCAGCGCAAGCTCGGCCGCCGGCCCGCTGGCGGTCAGCTGCAGCCGGTAGAGCTCGACCGGCGCGTCGTCGCGCCGGTAGGAGTACTCGCGCTCGTGCTCGCGGTGGAACTGGGCGACGGCGTCGTCCAGGCCTGAGCCTTCGGTCACCGCGACTTCCATCGAGCGCCACTGCCCCAGATAGCGCATGGCGATCGAGCGCTCGAGTGCAACCGCGTCGGACGCGACGCCCTCGGCCTCCAGCAGTGCCCGGCCCTGATCCTCCATGCGCGTGAAGGCAGCCTCCACGACATCGGGGTCGGCGTCATCGGCGGCCGCCAGGAACATTTCCGAGAGGTCGTGGCGGATGTCGACCATCAGGCAGCCCAGCGCCGACCACGCGCCGGGGCGAGGCGGAACGAGCACCGTGGGAATCCCGAGATCGGCGGCGATCGCCGCCGCGTGCAGCGGGCCGGCCCCGCCGAAGGCGACGAGCGCGAACTCGCGGGGGTCATAGCCGCGCTGGAGGCTGATCAGCCGCACGGCGTTGGCCATGTTCGCGTTGGCGACCTCGATGATCGCGCTGGCCGCCTCGTGCAGCTCCAGCCCGAGCGGGTCGGCGATCGTGGTCCGGATGGCGTGCTCGGCGGCCTCGTGGTCGAGCTCCATGCCACCGCCGACGAGACGCCTGCCGAGCCGCCCGAGCACGAGGTTCGCGTCCGTGTTGGTCGGGTCGGCGCCGCCCTTGCCGTACGCGGCCGGACCGGGATCGCTGCCCGCTGACTGCGGGCCGTTGCGCAGCGACCCCGCGGCGTCGATCGTGGCCAGCGAGCCCCCACCGGCGCCGATGGTCAGCACCTCGATGGAGGGGAAGACGATCGGGTGCCCGTACTCGACGTACCACTCATTTGTGGTGCGCAGCTCCCCGTCGTGGATCAGCGAGATGTCCGTGCTCGTCCCTCCCATGTCGAGGCCGATGGCGTGCTGGTAGCCCGCTGCGCGCGCCGTGTGCCGCGCGGCGACGGCGCCGGCCGCGATTCCGGATGCCGCGAGCCGGACGGCGTAGCGCTGGACGGCCTCAGCGGTCATGACCCCGCCGCCGGAGTGCAGGATGAGCAGGTCGCCGCGGTAGCCCTCGGTCCTCAGCCGCTGCGCGAGATCCTCGACATAGCCGGCGACGAGCGGGCTGAGCACAGCGTTGGCGACCGTGGTCGAGAAGCGCTCGTGCTCGAACAGCTCCGGCAGGACGCTGGCCGAGGTGGAGATACGCACATCCGGCAGCTCCTCGGCGAGCAGCTCGGCCGCTCGGCGCTCGTTGGCGTCGTTGGCGTAGGCGTTGATGAAGCACACGGCGACCGTCTGCACCTCGCGCTTGGCCAGGATGCGAGCGACATCGCGAAGCTCGCCGGCGTCGAGCTCGGTGAGCACCCGGCCGCGGTGGTCCACCCGCTCGGTGACCTCGAGGCGATCGCGCCGCCGGATGTAGGGCTGGGCGTTGTCCTTGTAGGCGTCCCACAGGTCGTCGCGCGTTCCGCGCCCGATCTCGGTGACATCGCGAAATCCGCGCGTCGTCACCATCGCCGCTCTGGGCAGGCGGCGGGTGATCAGCGCGTTGGTCGCCACCGTCGTCCCGTGGCTGAACAGGCCAACCTCGGCCAGATCCACCTTGGCCTGCCCCACCCCCGCGAGCACCCCGTCGATGGGATCGGCGGTCGAGGGCACCTTGGCGACCTCGAGCTGGCCCGAGTCCGGATCGAGCAGGCACACATCGGTGAACGTCCCCCCGACGTCGACTGCGATGACCGGCTTGCTGGGCGTCGCCATTCGTTCCTCTTTTCGTCGTGCCTCCGCCTGGATACATGCCCACAACGATGAGAGGACGAACCACAGATCGTCCGCCGAAGCTGCGGTCGGCGTGTCGCACCGCTCGACGGCTTCCCCGACGAGCTCTTCGACGGCGCCGGCCGACGCCTCAACCGGCGTGCGCTCGGTCGCGTACCTCCGGGCTCGTGCCCGAGACACGGGTGAATTGACTATCGTTGCGTGGGATGAAGATCACAACGGTGGGTCGGGGCAACATCGGCGGTGGACTGGGCAAGCTGTGGGCCGCGGCGGGACACGAGGTGACGGCGCTCGGGCGCGACGGCGGCGACGTCGCCAGCGCCGAGGCGGTCTTGATCGCGGTTCCCGGAGCAGCGGTCGAGGCAGCGCTCGCGGGGCTCGGAGGTCTCGAGGGCAAGACCGTGATCGACGCGACCAACCTGATCGGCGCGGAGCCGCCCGCCGCCTTCGCGTCAAACGCGGAGTTCATCAAGTCGCAGACCGGCGGACCGACGGCGAAGTCCTTCAACCTCAACTTCGCCGCCCTGTTTGACCGTCTCGCGTCGACCACCGAGCGCCCCGGGAACCTCTGGTGCGGAGACGAGGAGGCACGCGACGTCGTCGAGCAGCTCATCCGCGACGCGGGGTACGACCCGATCTACGCCGGCGGGCTCGAGAACGCCGGCGTCAGCGAGCAGTTCCTGACGCTGATGTTCGCCATCAACCAGGGTGGGCTCGGGTCGTTCTTCTACCGGATGGCCCCGGCAGATCAGTTCTGAGCACAGCCCGGACGACACCACTCGCTCGGACTCGGCGCAGACGCACTCAGGCGGCGCCGTCCGCACACCATGCCAGGGAGGATCGATGAGCGCTGACCGCATCCGATGCACCCACACCGGCAGCCTGCCCAGGCCCGACGACCTCGTACAGATCATGTGGGCAGTCGGGGATGGGATCCCCGTCGACGCCAACGCCCTCGAGGCCCGGGTGCAGGAGGCGGTCACCGAAGTGGTCAAGCGACAGGTGGCGGCCGGCGTATCGATCGTCAACGACGGCGAGATGTCCAAACCCTCCTACGCCACCTACGTCAAGGATCGTCTGACCGGTTTCGAGGGCCAGAGCGTGCAGAGCTACAACTTCGAAGACCTGAACGACTTCCCGGGCAGCGTGGAGCTGGTGCAATCCAACCCGGGCCGGCGCAAGCGCTCCGCTCCGGCCTGCATCGCCCCGATCGGCGTCAAGGATCCCGACGCCGCAGCCCGGGACATGGAGCACTTGGCGGCTGCAGCCAAGGCCGCCGACGCCTTCGCCACGTTCTCCTCGGCCGCCTCGCCCGGGGTCATCTCGATCTTCTTCAACAACGAGTTCTACGGCAGTCGCGAGGAGTACCTGTTCGCCATCGCCGAGGCCATACGCCCCGAGTACGAAACGATCGTCGCTTCGGGCGCGACCCTCCAGCTCGACTGCCCTGACCTGGCGATGGGACGGCACATGTCCTATCCCGACCTGGACCTTGAAGCCTTCCGACGCACCATCGCCGTCAACATCGAGGCGCTCAACCACGCGGTGCGCAACATCCCCGCCGAGAGCGTCCGCATGCACCTGTGCTGGGGGAACTACCCGGGGCCGCATCATCGTGACGTGCCGCTGGCCGACATCATCGACATCGTCTGGACCGCCAAGCCCCAGACCGTGCTCTTCGAGGGCGCGAACCCGCGCCATGCCCATGAATGGGCCGTGTTGGCGGAGCTCGGCGTGCCAGACGACAAGGTCATCTGCCCCGGGGTGATCGAGCCGCAGTCCAACTACATCGAGCACCCGGAGCTGGTCGCACAGCGGCTGAGAAATTGGGCGCGCGTGGTCGGCCCCGACCGATTGATGGCCGGTGTGGACTGCGGCTTCTCGATTCATGTCGGCATGCGGGGCATCGACCCGGAGGTGGCATGGGCCAAGCTCGAGAGCCTGGCCCACGGCTGCGCGATCGCATCCCGAGAACTCGCCGGCTGACCCTCGAGCCGGCAGACCCGAGTCGCGGGAGCGTCAGCGCCGCCTGCGTCTCGGCTGGCGCAGGAACGCTCAGCTGCGATGGGCGGAGACCCAGGCCACCGAGCCGGCATCGACCGGCAGCGCCACGCCGGTCACGAACGAGGCCTCCGCGGAGCACAGCCAGACGACCGCGGCCGCCACCTCGGCCGGGTCGCCGAAGCGGGTCATCGCCTGTGGCGCAAGGATCTCCCGTTGGCGCTCGGGTGGCTGGTCGGACATCAGCGGGGTCATGATCGCGCCCGGGCAGACGGCGTTGACGCGAATACCCTCCTCGGCATACTCAACGGCCGCGTTCTTGGTCAATCCGAGGATCCCGTGCTTGCTCGCCGCGTAGGCGCTCAGCATCGTCACGGCGCGGAGCCCGGCGTTCGAGGAGGTGCTCACGATCGCGCCGCGAAAGGGGGGGTCGTTTCCGAGCATCTGCCGAATCTGATGCTTGGGGCCCAGGAAGGTGCCGCGGAGATTGACCGCGATAACCCGGTCGAAGTCCTCGTCGGAGGTCTCGTGGAGCCGGCGGTGAACGCCGATACCGGCGTTGTTGTGCGCGAAGTCGAGCTTTCCGAAGCGCTGCACCACGTGGGCCACCAGCGCCTCGTTGTCAGCTGCGCTCGAGACATCACAGGGGACATACGCCGACCGCCCCCCGTCAGCTGTGATCTGAGCGACGGTCTCCTCGGCGCCGCGACCTGCGCTGGGCAGGTCGGCGACGATCACCGCGGCGCCCTCGCGGGCGAAGCGCAGCGCGCACGCTCTTCCAATGCCGCTGGCGGCCCCGGTGACCAGCCCTGCCCTGCCCTCCATGAGGCCGCCCATGGCGGCAACCCTATCCTCCACGGCTGAGACGGATGCGCTCGGTCACTGAGCTCACCACCGAGGTGCTGGAGCAAGCCGGGCTGTCGCCCGGGAAGATCCGCGACTGGTCGCTGTCCACCCCCCCGAGCCTCGAGTCATTCGAGGCCGCGGCTCAGGCGCTGTCGGGCTTCCTGGCCCGTGGTGCGGCGCTCGACGAACGCTTGCCCGCGGCCGCTGGCCGCTCGGATGTCGAGCAGGCCGCGGCCGGAGCCCTGGGGGCGGCGCTGGCCGCCGCACGCGTCGCTTTTCTCGATGCTCACGCCGCCGAGCTCTATGACCGGCTCACCGCGGGCTGCTCTCGGCCGATCCGACTGGAGCGGCTCCTCGACGAGGCGGCCGGGCTGGTCCCCGGGCTGGTCCCAAGCCCAGCCGAGATGGAGGCCGAGCGCAGGCTGCCCCTGTCTGACAAGCGTGGCCTCGAGCTGGCTCAGGGCCTGCTCGTCGAGCAGGTGCTGGCGCTGCCGCGCGCCGGCCGGCACCTGATCGAATCGATGCTCGCTCCGACGCCCGAGGCACTGGAGATGCTGCCTCGCTACCTCGCCTCCGGCGTCGGGGACTTCGGCGCCGCGCGGGTCACCCGCCAGGGACGGGCGGCCGTGCTCGAGCTGCGCAACCCACGGCACCTGAACGCCGAGGACGGAGCGACGCTTGCGCCCACGGAGTCGGCGGTCGACCTGGTCGTGCTCGACCCTGAGACCGAGGTCGGCGTGTTCCGCGGCGCCGTCGTCGAACACCCCCGGTACGCCGGCGAGCGGGTTTTCGGATCGGGGATCAACCTCACCCACCTCTACCGGGGGCGGATCGACTTCCTGTTCTACCTCGTCCGTGACCTGGGCTACGTGAGCAAGATCTACCGTGGCCTGATCACGCAGGACGGTCCGGTGGAGAAGCTATGGATCGCCGCCGTCGAGCGCTATGCGATCGGCGGCGGGTGCCAGCTGCTGCACGTCGTCGACCACGTCATCGCCACGCGCGGCTCGCGGCTCTACCTTCCGGCGCGAAGGGAGGGGATCATCCCCGGCGCTTCGAATCTCCGGCTCCCGCGCGCGGTCGGTGATCGCGCCGCGCGCCAGGCGATTCTCTCCGGCCGCGAGTGGACGGCCGGCGAGGCCGACGCCGACCTGCTCATCGACGAGGTGACCGAGCCGGGCGACATGGACGCGGCGATCGCCTCACGCGTAGAGGAGCTGACCAGCTCCGGCCTGGTCAACGCAGCGGCCAACCGGCGGGCGCTGCGCGTCGGGCAGGAGCCGCTGGAACTGTTCCGCCGCTACATGGCGACCTACGCCCACGAGCAGGCCTACTGCCATCTCAGCCCGGCCCTCGTCCGCAATCTCGAGCAGCACTGGGATGCCGCCCGGCGCGCCGAGTGAACCCCTGATCTGGGACCCCGCCGAGACGCTGCCACGGGCGGAGTTGCGCGGGCTCCAACTGGAACGGTTGCGCACCACCGTCGAGCGGGTGCTGCGGGGCCAGGCGCTGGGCGCCGAGCGCCTGGCCTCGGCCGGGATCGCGGCCCCCGACGATCTGCATTCGCTCGCCGACCTCGAGCAGATCGCATTCATGACCAAATCCGACCTGCGGGCCTCATATCCGTTCGGGCTGCTCGCGGTCGCGCGCGACGAGCTCGTCCGTGTCCATGCCTCCAGCGGGACGCATGGCAAGCCGACCGTGGTGGCGTACACCCGTGGCGATCTCGACCGCTGGACCGACCTGATGGCCCGCGGCATGACGATGGCCGGGGTCCAACCTGGGATGACGATCCACAACGCCAATGGCTATGGGCTGTTCACCGGCGGACTGGGGTTTCATCAGGGCGGCGAGCGGATCGGCGCGACGGTGGTCCCAGTATCCGGCGGGCGCACCGCTCGTCAGATCATGCTGCTCCAGGACCTGGGGGCCGAGGTGCTGGTCTCCACGCCCTCGTATTCCCTGGTCATCGCCCAGGCGCTCGAGGAGGCCGGAATCGACCCGGCGCAACTACCGCTCCAGCTCGGCCTGTTCGGTGGCGAGGCCTGGACCGAAGCCATGCGCGTCCAGATCGAGCGAACGCTGGGGATCGCGGCGATCAGCTTCTACGGCCTATCGGAGATGTGTGGCCCCGGCGTCGCCAGCGAGTGCCTCGCCGCGCGCGCCGGGTTGCACGTCCAGGAGGATCACTTCCTGGTCGAGGTGGTGAATCCCGACGACGGTCGCGCGGTGGCTCCCGGCGAGGAAGGCGAGCTCGTGTTCACCACGCTGACCAAGGAGGCGCTGCCGCTGATCCGCTACCGCACCGGCGACATCGGCGGCGTGATCGAGTCGCCGTGCCGGTGCGGGCGCACGACCGCCCGCCTCACCGGCCTGCGCGGCCGCCGGGACGACATGCTGATCGTGCGCGGGGTGAACCTCTATCCGTCCCAGGTCGAGCACGCGCTGCTCGGTGTCGATGGCGTGGCCCCGCACTACCGCCTGATCGTCGAGCGGGTGGGTCCCATGGACGAGCTCACGCTCGAATGCGAGCCAGCCGGCGGCAATGATCACGAGCCCCTGCGCCAGCGGATCGAGGCGCAGCTGAAAGAGCACACCGGCTTGCGGATCGCGGTGACGGTGCTCGATCCCGGGAGCCTGCCGCGCAGCGAGGGCAAAGCGGTCCGGGTGCTCGACCGACGCTCAGTCGCGGGCTGAGCCGGCGGCTAGGGCGGCCTGCCGGACTTCGCTGGGCGTGGCGCCGAACTCGCGCTTGAATACGCGTGAGAAGTGGGCGGCGTCGCAGAATCCCCAGCGGAACGCGATCTCGGTCACCGACCCGCCGTTGCGCCGCTGCAGGTCCTCCAGGCAGCGGGCCAGTCGCTCGGAGCGCACGAGCGCAGCCACCGACGCGTCGACGTCCTCGAACAGCGCGTGCAGCGCGCGGACCGACATCGCGTTCGCCTGAGCGATCGAGGCCGGCCCGAGCGTCGGGTCCTGCAGATGGGTGCGCACGTAGCGGCCGATCTCGGTCCGCAGCGCGGCGCGCATGGCCGAGCGGTCGGTGGGCAGATTGGGCTCGATCGCCGCTCGCAACAGCTCGAACGCGGCGTTGGCCGCCGCGGTGGCGGCCGTGGGCTCGAGCTGCGGCAGCTCGAGCGCAAGCGCATTCATGTACCGAACGAGGAGGCGGGCCGGGGCGCTTCCGTCCAGCGACGGCAGCGCGCTCACATCGGCCAGTCGCGGGCACAGCGCTACGACCTGATCGCGCGGGAACAGCAACGTGCGCTTGTAGAACGCCTCGACGATCTCGACCTCGGTCGGCTGCATCCCGTCCCAGAGAACGACGTCGCCCGCCGTCAGCGTCAGCTCGCGGTTGCCCTCGCGGACACGCTCGACGCCCTTGCACACGAATTGGAGGCCGAGCACGTTCTCACGGGGGCTGGCCTCACGTCGGCCGTCCATCACGGCGCGGCTACGGTGGCCGAGAAATGGCGAGGCGGCACAGTCGACGAGCATCAGATCGCCGATCGCGCGGCGCGTGACTGCTCCCTGGAACCTCGTCGGGGTTCGGAACGTCGGGTGCACGTCGAACGCCAAGTGGGTCGTGGCGAGGATCTCGGCCCAGGAGCGCAGCCGCGCGGACGCGTCGCCGTCGCGGACTCGCCAATACTCCGGCTCTGGCTGCCGCCATCTCGTCGGCCCGGTAAACCTCGCCTCGGCTACAGCCATCCGTCGATCCCTCTCCCCCAACCGGGCACATCCGCCCGAGCTCGGTTAGTGCCTATGGTAGTGAAGCCTGGCGCGCCGAGCGCTCGCTCGCCAGCTCGACGAACGCGTCAAGCGCGGCCGGGTTGGCGAGTGAGTCACGGCTGGCCACCGTATCGGCCGGCTCTCCCAACAGGATCCGCTTGACCGGCGCCTCGAGCTTCTTGCCCGTGAGGGTCCGCGGAATCGAGGGCACCGTGACGATCGCGTCCGGAACGTGGCGCGGCGAGAGCTCGCGCCGGAGCGCCGCGGCGATTCGCTCGTGCACGGCCGCGTCGACGGCGGCTTCGGGGGCGGCGACGACGAACAGCAGCAGCTCGCCCGGCCCGCCGCCGGCATCCTCGAGGTGCACGACGAGCGCGTCGGTGATCTCCGGGAGCTCCTCGACCGTGGCGTAGAACTCGCCGGTCCCCAGGCGTACGCCGCCGCGGTTGAGCGTGGCGTCGGAGCGCCCGGTCAGCACGCAGCTGCCGCGCTCGGTGAACCTGACCCAGTCCCCTTGACGCCAGACGCCCGGGTAGCGATCGAAATACGACGAGCGGTAGCGTTGGCCGTCAGGATCGTTCCAGAGCGCGACCGGCATCGAGGGCATCGGCTTGGTGATCACCAGCTCGCCCAGCTCGCCCACGATCTCGGCTCCCGAGAGGTCAAAGGCATGCGCGGCGACCCCCAGGCAGGGACCGGAGATCTCTCCCTCGTACACCGGCTGGGCGAACGACCCGGACACGATCCCGGTGCACACGTCCGTGCCGCCCGACCCGTTGATCAGCACCACATCGCGAGCGAGCTGCTCGTACACGTAGGTATAGCCCTCGGCCGGTAGCGGTGAGCCCGCCGTGCACAGAGCGCGGATCGAGCCCAGATCGCATTCGCGCCCCGGCTCGAGGCCGGCCTTCCGACACGCCATCAGATACGGCGGCGCCACGCCCATCACCGTCGGGCGGTTGCGTTCCGCCAGCCGCCACTGCTCGAGCAGATCCGGCCAGGCGGGATCGCCGTCAAGCATCACGATCGAAGCGCGGAGCAGGAGCGCCGAGACCAGTGCGTTCCACATCATCCAGGCTGTCGTGGAGAACCACTGCAGGCGACCGCCGGGTTTCAGGTCCCAGCCGAGCCCCTGGTTCTTGTGGTGCTCGATCAGCTGGCCGCCATGCCCGTGGACGATCGCCTTGGGCAGACCGGTGCTCCCGGATGAGAACAGCACGTACAGCGGCTGGTCGAACGCGACCGGCTCGAACTGAAGCGCCGCGGACTCGGCCAGCAGGTCGTCCCAGCTGGTGGCGTCGGGCACCACGGCGTCACCGTAGGGCACCCAGACGACGTGCTCGAGGGTCGGCAGCCGGGACCGGATCGCCACCACGTCCTCGCGGCGATCGACATAGCGATCTCGGAACCCGTAGCCGCCCACGGCCAGCATGACCCGCGGTTGGATCTGGGCGAAGCGATCGACGACGCTCCGCGCGCCGAACTCGGGCGCGCAGGCGGCCCAGATCGCCCCGAGGCTGGCGGTGGCGATGAACGCCGCGAGCGTTTCGGGAATGTTGGGCAGGTAGGCGACGACCCGGTCACCGGGGCCGACGCCGAGTCGTTGCAATCCGACTCTCGCCCGGGCGGCCAGCTCGCGCAGCTCGCCGAACGTCAGGTCAAGCGGCGGCCGAGTCTGTGACCGCGACAGGACCGCGGTCCGGTCGCGGTCCTCGTCCAGGCCGACGAGATGCTCGGCGTAGTTGAGGCGCGCCCCCGGGAACCACTCGGCGCCCGGCATCGCGCTCGCACCCAGTACGCGCTCGTAGGGCCGTCGAGCCCGGATCGCGTAGAAGGCCCAGATCGATCCCCAGAAGCCCTCGAGGTCATCGACCGACCACCGCCAGAGCTCGTCATAGGAGGCGAAGTCACGGCCGCGGTGATCGCGCAGCCAATTCATGAACCGCCCGATCTCGGTCCTCTGCCGCACATCCCCGGGAGGTGTCCAGAGAACGTCCCCGATCACTCAACGAGCTCCTCGGTGCAACGCTTGCCCTCGGCCATCGTGAAAGCTAGAGCCGCTCGAGCAGGTCCGCGACGCCATCGATCACGGCGTCTGGCCGCCGGCGCTCGGGCACCGTCTCGAGGTCGATCGCGCCGCTGATCCCGCTGCGGACGAGCACGGTCCTGCAGCCACCCATCCGGCCCAGCGCGATGTCCATGCCCAGATCGTCGCCGATCACCGCGACCTCGCGCGTGGGGACGCCGAGGCGAGCGCCGAGCTCGGTCACGGCCGCGCGCGACGGCTTGCCGAGCACCCGGGGGCGCGCGCCGGTGACCTTGGCGATCGCCGCCGTGATCATCGCGCCGCGGCTGTAGATGATGCCGTTGGCGCCGGCGTAGCCCCGCACGTAGCTGCCGGTGAACAGCGGCGCCCCCCTCGTGACTGCGCGCGCCGCGCGCTCCAGCTCCCCCATCTCCACCTCCTCCAGATGAGCCACGAAGACCACCCCGGCCTCCTCCCCCTCGGCGATGCGGATCCCCGCCTGGGCCATGTGCTCGCGTACCGAGCCCGAGGCGAACAGCAGCGCCGGACGGTCAGCGTGGTATCGACGCAGAAAGGCGGTGGCACTGTCGACCGGCGTCAACAGCTCCTCGCCCGAGACCGGCAAGCCGTCCTCACGCAGACCGCGCGCGATGGCCGCCGAGGGGACGTGGCTGGCGTTGGTGAACAGCACCAGCCGCCGTCCGCTGGCTCGAATCGCCTCGAGCACGTCGACGGCGCCGGGCTGCGGCCGGCCGCGGCCGTCGGGGCCACGGTGAAGCAGCGTTCCGTCGACATCGAACACGAAGCCGCGGACAGCATCGAGTCGCACGCCGTCAAGCACGGCGCCAGACCACCCGATCGCCACCCGCAGCGATCGCGACCCTGGTCAGCGACGGGCGGCGCTCGAGCTCCTGCAGCAGGCTGACCACCGGCGAACGCCCCGGTCGCGCGGCCGGGAGCGGTGGTCCCGCGGCGCCGTCGCGCGCCGCGACCATCGCGTCGACCTGCTCCGCAGGCATCGTCAGACGCAGCAGCAGCTCCTCCTCGGAGATCCGGGCCCCGAAGCGCTCGCGCGCTCCGTCGAGACTGAGCGGCTTCAGATCGGCCAGACCGCGGACCTGCGGGCGCGAGAGGACGCGGTCGGCGATCTCGGGGTCGACCGGGGCGGGCGCGGCACCGTAGTGACCGAGGAAGTAGCGCACCGTCTCATCCGAGACGTTGTGCCACCGCTCACCGTCGATCACGTTGCGAGCGGCCTGACTGGCGATGAACTGCGAGACGGGGGTGACGATGATCGGGTAGCCCATCTCGGCCCGCACCTGTGTCACCTCCTCAAGCACCGCCTCGAACAGCTCGGGCCGGCGGAGCTCTTCGAGCATCCGCCGCGTCGTCGTGACCATGCCGCCGGGCAGCTGGTGGCGGTAGTAGGCGGCGTCGAACTCCTGTGCGGCACCGCTGGGAAGCCCCTTGGCGCGGGCGAGCTCGTCGAAGTGCGCCGAGACGATCGCCTGCTGGTCGAGGTCGAGCGCGTGTCCGTATCCGGACGCCTCGACATTCCGCGCCGTGTTGAGCACGTCAGGTTGCGAGGTGCCCCGGGCCAGGGCACCCGATGCCGTGTGCAGCACGCGCAGGCCCGCCCTGAGTCCCTCCATGTAGACCAGCGGCGCCAGGCCTATGGTGCAGTGGCTGTGCAGCTCGACCGGACGCTCGCCGGCCGCGACGAGCAGGGCCGGAGCGAGCTCACGTACTGCGTCGGGCGTCAGCAGACCGCCGGGATCCTTCAGGTACAGCCGATCCATGTCGGCGCAGTCGGCCAGAGCGGTGGCGCGATCCGCGTAGTACTGATGGGTGTGCACCTCGCTGATCGAGTAGGTGAGCCCCACGACGACCTCTTCGGCACCCTCGGCCCGCGCCATCGCGGCCAGCCGCTTGATCCGTGCTGGGTCGTTGGACGGGTCGGCGATCTGGAAGCGGCGGATTCCGTTGCGGACCACGAGCGCAAACGAGAGCCGCATCACCTCCTCCTCGGCGGGGACCCAGGAGATGAACCGCATTCCGGTGGTGATGATCCCCAATGGCGTATCGGGCATCGCGGCGCTCACGAGCCGGATCCGCTCCCAGGGATCCTCGCGGTGAAAGCGCACCGAGACCGCCATGTGCGTGCTCGAGGTGAAGTCGAGCGCGTGGTAGGCGACCCGGTTCAGCGTGGGGGCGATGGCCAGCACATCGGGCGTGGTCAGCCCGGTCGCGCTCCACATGCACTGGTTCCCGTCCCGCATGGTCGTGTCGACGAACTCGATCCGGGTGCTCATTGCAGCGTGCGCTCGAGCCAGTCGGTGGTCACCGCGGCGGCGCGGAAGTCGGGGAGACCGAGCACGCTCTGAAGGAGCGCGCGGTTTGTCTGCACCCCCTCGACGTCCACGTCCTCGAGGGCGTCGAGCAGTAGATCGATTGCCTGAACGCGGTCATCACCGTGGGCAATCAGCTTGGCCAGCAGCGAGTCGTAGTAGGGCGGGACGGCCGCGCCCGCGAAGCAGTGGGTGTCCACCCGCAGCCCCGGGCGCCCCGGCATCGCGAACAGCGACAGCGTGCCCGGCGAGGGCATGAAGCCCCGGGCGATGTCCTCGGCATTGAGCCGGCATTCGACCGCGTGGCCGGCGAAGGCGACGTCTTCCTGCGCGAAGCCGAGCCGCTCACCAGCGGCGATCCGCAGCTGAAGGCCGACGAGGTCTCTCCCGGTGACGGCCTCGGTCACCGGATGCTCGACCTGGATCCGGCAGTTGACCTCGAGAAAGAAGAACTCACCGCTGTCGGCGTCGACCACGAACTCGGCCGTGCCCAGGTTGCGGTAGCCGATCGCCCGCGCAAACGCCACCGCCGCCTCCCGCAGCCGCCCTCGTGTCGCCTCGGACAGCGCGGGGGCCGGAGCCTCCTCGATCACCTTCTGGAAGCGGCGCTGCACCGAACAGTCGCGCTCGCCCAGATCGATCACCGTGTCATGATCGTCCGCGGCGATCTGGACCTCGACGTGACGCGCGGACTCGATCAACCGCTCGACGTACACGCGGTCGTCGGCGAACGCCGCCGCCGCTTCGCCGCGGGCCAGACCGATCACCGCCTCGAGCTCCTGGCCGTCGGCCGCCCGCTTGATGCCGCGGCCCCCGCCCCCGCCGGCGGCCTTGACCAGAACGGGATAGCCAATCCGGTCTGCGAGCTCTCGGGCCTGCTCAGCGCTCCGCGCCTCGCCACCCGGGAGCACCGGCACCCCCGCGCCCCGCGCCTCCTCACGCGCGGCCAGCTTGTCCCCGGCGAGGGAGATCGCCTCGGTCGGAGGTCCGACGAACACGAGGCCGTGCTCGCGGGCGCGGGCCGCCAACTGCGGGCTCTCGGACAGGAACCCGTATCCGGGGTGGATCGCGTCACAGCCGGTGCCGAGCGCGGCCTGGACGACGATATCGTCACGCAGGTAGCTCGCGTCCGCAGGACCGGGGCCAAGGCACACGACCCGGTCCGCCTGCCGCGCCGCCAGGCCGTCGAGGTCCGGTTCGGAGGCGCCGACGACGCACTCGAGGTCGAGCTCACGGCAGGCGCGAACGATCCGCACCGCGATCTCCCCCCGGTTCGGGATGAACACGCGCTTCACTGCACCTCACCCGCGCGCACCCTGAACAGGGCCTCGCCGTACTCGACCAGCGCGGCGTTCTGACAGCACACCTCGACCACGGTTCCGGACACGCCGGCCGCAACCGAGTTCATCATCTTCATCACCTCGATGATGCCGACCGTGGTCTCGGGTCCGACCCGCGCTCCGACCTCGACGAACGGCAGCGAGCCGGGGGACTCGGCCCGGTAGAAGGTACCGAGCATCGGCGAGGGGATGGTCACGAGCCCGTCGTCAGCCTCGGGGTCCTCGGCCGGCCGCGCGGGCGGCGCCGGCGGCGGGCGGTCGGCTCTCGCGGCACGCTCGGACGGCGCCGCAGCCTCGGCCGAGGGCGCGGACTCGACCTCGGCCTCGGACTCGGACTCGGACTCGACCTCGAGCTCGGACTCGGGCTCGGGCTCGGCGGCGCCGACCTTTCGCACGTGCAGGGAGAACCCGTCGGTCTCGATCCGCAGCTCCTCGAGCGGTGTCTCGTCGATGATGCGCAGGATCTCGCGCACATCCTCGTGGCTCAGCCCCACGCCTACCGCTCCTCCTCGGTCCGGGTCTGGGCCGCGCCGAAGGTGCCCATCACCAGGGCGAGCGCCGACGGCGGCGGCTCGGTGGGCTTGACCCGCCTGGGCACCGTGGTGACCGGGCGCGACTGGACCACGAACACGTTCTCGGGTGGCACCCCGGCGCGGGCGATCGCCCACTCGATGTCCTGATGAGAGCCGAAGTGGCGCTCGACACGGCGACCGAGGTCGATCAGCGCGGCCAGCATCTCGGCGTCCAGGCATGCGAGCTCGCGCCGCGGCACGGGAACCTCCACCAGCTCGGCTCCGTGCCCGTCCACGCTCGGGACGTACTGCACGTGCTTGCCGCCCAGCTGCTCGCGGACGATCTCACCCGTCACCTTGCTCACCAGGTAATCGTCCGGCGTGACCTCGCCGCCCACCACCGCCAGCCCGAGGCCCCAGCTGGCGTTGATCGCGACCATGCTCGGGTCGCCGCTGACCGGATTGCAGGTGAACATCACGCCCGAGACGGCGGCGTCGACCATCAGCTGGATGATGGCCCCCATGGCGGGCCGTGACCTCTCGCCCAGCCTGGCCCGGTAGCTGATCGCCGTCGGGCTGAACAGGCTCGTCCAGCAATCCCGCACCGCCGCGCAGACATCCTCGACGCCGCGCACCCACAGGCGGGTTTCCTGCTGGCCGGCGAAGGTGGCGTCCTCGCTGTCCTCCCCCACCGCGCTGGAACGTACCGCCACGGGCGGCGACTGCACCCCGGCGCTCGCGGCGAGCTCGTCGTAGCGCGCGGCGAGTTCATCCCGGACGTCGCCCGGCAGCGGCGCCGAGCTCATGGCCGCGGCGATCTCGCGTGATGCCTCCCGGGTCGCCTCGACGTCCCCGGTCAAGACCGGCGCCAGCGCCTCGTCAGCCACGTGATCGAGGTCTGATGCGCGCATGAACGCGGCGAAGGCGGTGGTCGAGAGCGCGAACCCCGGTGGGACCGGGATCTGCGCCGAGAGGAGCTCGCCGAGACCGGTGCTCTTGCCCCCGAACGCGGGCGCGTCTGAACGGCGCAGCCCGTGCAGCGCCCGGCCGTGGGGACCGCCGGCGGCGGCGCTCATCGACCGCTGTCGAGCAGTGTCACCACCCCCCCTGAGCCGTCGACGCGGATCGTCTGGCCGGTGCGGATCTCCGAGGTGGCGCGCCCGGTGCCGACGACCGCGGGCAGCCCGTATTCGCGGCACACGATCGCCGCATGTGACATCACGCCGCCGACGTCGGTGACGGTGGCGGTGATCTTGGAGAAGATCGGTGCCCAGGCCGGGGACGTGCTCCCGCAGACGAGTATCTCCCCGTCGCGTACATCGGCGATCTCGGTCACCGACCTGACGACCCGGGCGACTCCTTCCACCACGCCGGGTGAGGCCGCAGCCCCGTTCAGCTCGTTGCCCCCGTCCCGGTGACGGGCCCAGTCCTGCACTCGCTCGGTGGTCACCCCCCACAGCATGATCGTCATCGGATCGGTGACCGCCTCCGGCGCGATGCCCAGCGCCGGCGGCGGCGTCCAAGCCGCGAGCCGCTCGAGCAACTCCCGGCGACGGGCGACGATTCCGGGCCAGTGGTGCGGGCCCAGCGGCCGGCCCCCGGTGGCCCAGGTGAGGACCAGCTCGTCCAGTGCCACGGCCACCTCGTGCCGGGAGAGCTGGAAGATGTCCTCCCCGTCCTCGATGAACCCGTGCACAGCCAGCAGCGCCCCGAACTCGCGGACCTTGTTCCACCACCGGGTCAGAAACCAGTAGTCGCAGAAGAACTTGTGCTCCTCGACATAGGGGAACACCGTGCGTGACAGCGCCAGCAGGTCATTCCACGGGCCTCGCGTCGCCTCATCGAGCAGTGCGCCGTAGCCCTCCGCCAGCCGCTCGCGCTCCCGCACGATCTCCTCGGTCGGCCGATCGATCTTCTGGCCCGCTCGGAGCGCACCGATGTGTCCGATCAGGGCCGCATACGGGATGCTCGGGTCGTCGAGCCAGCTGCGGTAGTAGTGGTACAGACCGTCTCCCGTGGCCATGTTGAACCACGGATCCTTGACCTCCTCGAGCTCGGCCAGCCAGCTGCGCCCGGCTTCGCTGCGAGCGAGCTCGGTGTCGATCTCCTGAGGCGTACGGCCCTCCGCGAAGGCACCGTCGACCCCCGTCTCGATCGCCAGCCGGGCCAGCCGCCGCAGCTCGGCGTCGGGCTTGAACAGCAGCACATCGATCCCCGCCACCATCTGCGCGATGTGCTGGTCCGGAATGTCGGGCAGATGGCTCTTGCACAGCTCGACGAACGTGGCGTAGGCACCGTAGCCGAGGAGCAGGAACTCGAAATGGTGCTGCCACATCAGATCGAGCAGCCGCAGGCAGCGCCCGTAGGCGTCGAGGACCTCGTAGAACGCGGTGTTGCGGTCGTCGGCCAGGGCGACCTCGTCGGGCTCGTACTCGGGGAGGTGGGGCACCTGCAGCTCGCCCAGCTCGGCGATCAGAGCGTCCATCTTCGCCCGCCACTTGCCGTAGAGCTCGGTCCAGTGCTCGTAGTAGTGACCGGCGCGCGCTTGGAAGAAGCCGGCTCGTTCGGCGATCTTCTCCGGGTCGGTGACCGGGTTGCCCGAGATGTAGACGTAGCCGTTGACGATTCGGTAGTCGATGCCCATCGCTGGCGGCACGGCGAACACCCGGTTCTGCCACGACCCCACCGCCTGATACGGCGAATCGATGCAGATCACGTCGAAGGCCGGCATCGGGACCGGGAAGTGCATCGAGTTCCAGAACCAGAAGCGGTTCTCGTCGGTTTCACGCCGCCGCTCGTCAAACACGGCGTAGTACGGATACCCCTCCTCCCAACCCTCACACCCCGCCGGGGTTGGCACCGAGTACGGGCTCGGGAACGCTCCGAGCGCAGGATCCGTGGTGCTCATGTGAAACCTCCCTTGCGATGGGGGTCGCCTGGCGCCGTGGCTGGGACCTGGGTTCTTATACGCGAAGGCTTCGGGGGAAGTCAACCGCCTTGCTCCTCAGCGCAGTCCGGCATGAGCGCCAGCGCTGATCGGAGCCCGGGAGGCTCGGCCGCGGTTACGATCGCCGATCGGTGACCAGAATCCTGCTGGTACATGGAGCGTTCGCGGGCGCCTGGTGCTGGGAGCCGGTGCTGCCAGGCCTGCGCTCGGCCGGGCACGAGGTGGAGGCGATCGACCTTCCCGGCGCCGGCCTGGACCCGACGCCGCTGGGCGAGGTCACGCTCACGGCGTACGCGGAGCGGATCTGCGAGGCGCTCGGGGAAGGCCCCCCCGCGCTCCTGGTCGGTCACAGCATGGGCGGGATGGCGATCACCCAGGCCGCCGCCCGCCGCCCCGAGCAGGTCGCGGCGCTGGCCTACGTGGCGGCGTTCATCCCCGAGGACGGGCAGAGCCTGCTCGACCTGACGGCACTCCCCGAGGCCGCCGATGACCAGGTCCAGGCCAACATCGTCGTCATGGGCGACCCGCCCATCGCCCGGATGCCGCGGGAGGCCGCACCCCTGGCGCTCATGGGCTGCGCCACCGACGCGCAGGTCGAGTGGGGGCTCGAACGTCTCGGGCCTCAACCCGTGGCGGCGTTCGCTCAGCCGTTCGCCGCCGGCGATCACCCCGAGGCGTTCGCCAGGCTGCCCCGGGCCTACGTCACCTGCCTCCAGGACCGTGCGATTCCGCCCGCGATGCAGCAGCGGATGTATCGCGCCGCCGGCTGTGATCCGGTGATCGAGATCGACACCGACCATTCGCCCTGGGTGTCACGGACCGACGAGCTCGTGACGGCCCTGGACCGGATCGCCGGCGAGCTGGCGCGCTGATCGGCAAGAACGCCTGCACGGGTTGGCTGGCCCCACCCCGAGGCCAGCGTTAGCTTGGCAGCGGCTCCGCAATGAGGAAGAGGAGAGTCGATGGGCGAGATCGAGTTGCTCGACCTGTACTGGACGAGCGCGGGTCCGGCGGACGTGCACGTCGGGCGCGAGTGGAGCACGTTCACGTGGGTCGATCGCTGCGCCCAGGCCGCGCGTGTCGGCTTCCGCGGCCTGGGGCTGTGGCACGCGGACATCGAGCACCAGCTCGAGACCAGCACGCTGCACGAGATGAAGCGGGTCTTCGACGACGCCGGCCTGACCCATCTTCAGGTCGAGTTTCTGGCCGACTTCTTCGTCGAGCCGGATCGCCCCGAGCGAGCCGGCTCCGACCGCCGGCGCGCGCTGCTGTTCGACACCGCCGCGACGTTCGACGCGCACCACATCAAGGTCGGCAACATCCCGGGAACGCCGTGCGAGCTCGGCCGGCTGATCGAGGAGTTCGGGGCGCTTTGCGACGATGCCGCCGAGCACACTGATGCGGCGGTCGTGTACGAATTCATGCCGTTTGACGTGAACGTCAACACGCTCGACGCCGCCCTGGAACTGGTGGAGGGCGCGGGCCGCCCGAATGGCGGCCTGGCCATCGACACCTGGCACATGGCCAAGCTGGGGATCACCCCGGAGGATCTGGGCCGGATTCCGCCGGAGCACCTGTCCTGGGTCGAGCTGTCCGACGGCCAGCACCAGAACATGGAGGACCTCATCGACGAGACGGTCAACCACCGGCGCCTGCCGGGCGAGGGCGAGTTCGACATCCCCGCCTATGTCGACGCATGCCTGCAGGCCGGATACGACCAGCCGTGGGGTGTGGAGGTGCTGTCGGCGAACCTGCGCAGCCTGCCGATCGACCAGGAGTTCGAGCGAGCATACGAGGCGACCGCCGCACAGTTTGCGCGTGGGATCGCGTGAGAGGGGAGCGGAAGTGAGCACGAGCAACAACCCGGCCGAGCTCGATGACGAGCGCCTGATCTGGGCCTTCACCCAGATGCTGCGAATCCGCGAGTTCGAGGAGCGGGTCAAGCGCACCTTCGAGGAGCATCCGGGCGTGATCCGCGGCCACACCCACCTGGCCGACGGTGCGGAGGCGTCGATCGTCGGTGCCCTGGCCACGTTGCGAGAAAACGATCAGCTCATGTGCACCTACCGCTGCCATGGCTATCCGCTCGTGCTCGGCACCGATCCCCGGGCGATGATGGCCGAGATCTACGGCCGCACGGGTGGCCTGTGCGGCGGTTACGGCGGCTCGATGCACCTGGTGGATCCAGAGCGCGGCTTCATGGGCACGTCGGGCATCGTCGGCCAGGGGATTCCCCAGGCCACCGGCGTCGCCTACGCTGCGCAGATCCGAAAGCGGGATCAGGTCGTCCTGTGCTTCTTCGGCGACGGAGCGTCCAAGCAGGGAGCGTTCTCGGAATCGCTGAACATCGCGTCGCTGTGGAAGCTCCCGGTCGTCTACGTGATGGAGAACAACTCCTACAACGTGATCACGCGCGTGGAGCAGGAGGATGCCAACGCAGCCGCCGGCGAGCCGCTGGCGGTCAAGGCCAAGGCCTTCTCGATGCCGGGCGTGACCGTCGACGGCGGCGACCCGATCGCGGTCTACGAAGCTGTCTGGGCCGCTGTCGCACGCGCGCGCGAGGGCCACGGACCCACGCTGGTGGAATCAAAGCTCTATCGCCTCTCCGCCCACGGAAACATCATCGCGCCGCCCGGGGTGCCGCTGCACTTCCCCGAGCACGAGGCGGTCGAGGTCTTCGGCGCCGCCGAGGAGTACGAGGCCGCCAAGCGCGGGGATCCAGTGCCTCGCTTCCGCGCTCGTCTGGTCACCGACGGCAAGCTCGACGCCGAGCGCGCCGACGCCATTGCCGCGCAGGTACGCGACGAGATGCAGGCGGCGGTGCGGTATGGGCTCGACAGCCCGTTCCCCGAGCCCGCAGACGCCGTCAACCACGTCTACGCCTAGCATCCAGGAGACGACCACACAGTGGCACACGAGCTTCCCTACATAGCGGCGATCAACGAGGCGATCCAGCTGGAGATGGCGCGTGACGACAGCGTTCTGTACTTCGGTCAGAACCTCGCCACGACCGAGAACGACGAATTCGTCAGGGCCTTCGGCCACGATCGGGTGCGGGTCACGCCGATCGCCGAGACCGCCGAGATAGGGATGGCCGTCGGGGCGGCGCTGGCCGGCCTGCGCCCGGTCGTCGAGCTGTACATGGCCGAGTTCATGCTGGTGGCGATGAACCAGGTGGTCAACGAGGCCCCGCGCTTTCGCTACATGAGCGGCGGGCGGGTCAAGGTGCCGCTGGTCCTGAAGGCCGGCTACGGGTTCACCGCCGGCTGGGCCGGGCAGCACACCGGCTCGATCTACGGCATGTTCCTCGGCATCCCCGGGCTCAAGGTGGCGCTACCAGCGACCGCCGCCGACGCCAAGGGACTGATGGCCACGGCGATCCGGGACGACAATCCGGTCTGCTTCTTGCATCATTACCTGTTGACGCTCGAGCCCGGTGAGGTGCCGGACGGCGAGTACCTCGTGCCGTTCGGACAGGCGCAGATCCGTCGCGCAGGTGGCGACGTGACGATCGTCGCGACCGGCTGGATGGTCGGCAAGGCCCTGGCCGCGGCAGCGTCGCTGGCCGCCGAGGGGATCGAAGCCGAGGTGATCGATCCGCGGACGCTGGCGCCGCTCGACACGACGACGATCCTCACCTCCGTGCAGAAGACCGGGCACGTGGTCCTCGTCGACCAGGCGCCGCGGCATGCGGCGGCTTCGGCGCTGATCGCCGGTGAGATCGCCGAACATGGCTTCTCCACGCTGAAGGCGCCGATCCGGCAGGTGACCGGACTCGACGTCACGGTGCCCTACAGCGAGCCGATGGAGGCGTTCGTGCTGCCTGACGACACCAAGATCGCCGCCGCGGTGCGCCAGGTGCTGGGCACCGCGCCGGTGCCCGCCTGACCCGGTGCCCCGAACCACGCGAACCGGCCCGGCCAAGTCGCCCGAGCTCGATCACCCCACCACCCTGGCCCTGCTGGCCACGATGTGGCGCATCCGCTGCTTCGAGGAGCGGGTGGCGAGGCTGTCCCGGAGCCTTCTGGTCCACGGTCTGATCCACTTGAGCATCGGCGGCGAGGGGGTGGCGGCCGCGGTCTGCAGGCAGCTCCGCGACGATGACGCCGTCTACAGCGGCCACCGGGCCCACGGGCACGCGCTGGCCAAGGGCGCGCCGATGGACCGTGTGATGTCCGAGCTGATGGGTCGCTCGGATGGGCTGTGCCGGGGCCTGGGCGGCTCGATGCACCTGGTCGATCGCGAGCACGGGCTGCTGGGCGCAACGGGTGTCGTGGGCGGCAACCTGCCGCTGGCGGCGGGCGACGCGCTGGCGGCCAAGCTGCGCGGCACGGACCAGGTGACGGTTGTGTTCTTCGGCGACGGCGCCGTCCAGGGCGGATACTTTCACGAGACGGTGAACCTCGCGGCCCTGTGGGAGCTGCCGCTGATCTTCGTGTGCGAGAACAACGGCTTCGCCGAGTTCACTCCGCGCGCGGCTCACACCAAGGTCGAGCGCGTGTGCGATGTCGTGGCGCCCTACGACTTCGAGCGCCGGACCGTCGACGGAAGTGACGTGCCGGCGCTGTGGAGCGCGTTCGGCGAATACCTCGCCCGCGCCCGAGCGGCTGACGGGAGCGGGCGGGGGGGCGGGCGGGGACCGTATCTCCTCGAGTGCCTCACCCATCGCCTCCGGGGTCATTACGAGGGCGACCCGCAGGCCTACCGGGAAGCGCTGGCCGAGGCTGACTGGGCGCGCCTGGACCCGCTCGCGCGGCTGCAGACCGATGCCCGGCGGCGCGGCTGGCTCGGCGAGGATGAGGTCCGGAGCATTGAGGAGGCCGCGCGGGCCGAGGTCGAGGCGGCGGTCAGGTTCGCGCGCGCGAGCCCGCCCGCCGAGCCGGATGCAACCGCCGGTCTGGTGTACGCGCGGGTCGGGACGCAGAGCTGACGCGCATGGCCGACCTCGAGACGACGGTCGTGAAGGCGATCAACGCCGCCCTGGCACAGGCCATGCGTGACGACGAGCGGGTGATCGTGCTCGGCGAGGACGTCGCGCAGGGCGGCCCCTATCAGGCGACTGCCGGGCTGGCCGGGGAGTTCGGAACCGAACGGGTGCGCAACACGCCGATCAGCGAAGGCGCCGTCTGCGGCGTGGCGATCGGCGCGGCCCAGGCGGGCCTGCGGCCGGTGGTCGAGATCATGTTCATCGACTTCATCACGCTGGCGTTGGACCAGCTCGTCAACCATGCGGCCAAGGCACATTTCATGTCCGGCGGGCAGCTGTCAGTCCCGTTGGTGCTGCGTACCCAGGGCGGTGCCGGTGGGCGGGCGGGAGCCCAGCACTCGCAGAGCCTGGAAGCGTGGTTGGCCCACGTGCCCGGGCTGAAGGTGGTCATGCCCTCCAGCGCCGCCGACGCGGCCGGGCTGCTGGCGAGCGCGATCGCCGATCCGAATCCGGTCGTGTTCGTGGAGAACAAGTCGCTGTACTTCCGGCGCGAGCCGGCACTGACGACGCTCGAGCCGCTGGCGCTCGGCCGGGCCAACCGCTTGCGCTCGGGTCGTGACGTGACGATGGTGGCGCTCTCACGGATGGTCGGTGAGGCCCTGGTGGCGGCCGAGCGCCTGGCCGACGAAGGCTTCGCCGCCGAGGTGATCGACCCGCGCACGCTCGTCCCGCTTGATCTCGAGCCGATCGTCGCCTCGGTCCAGCAGACGCGACGGGCCGTGATCGCCCACGAGGCAGTTCGCGTGGGCGGGTTCGGGGCCGAACTCGCGGCCCGGCTGCAGGCCGCCGCGTTCGATTACCTGGAGGCGCCGATCCAGCGCGTCGGTGCGCCGTTCACGCCGGTGCCGCTGAGCCCGGCGCTCGAAGACGCCTATCGCCCAGGCAGCGAGGAGATCTACCAGGCCGCGCACGCCGCGCTGGAGTGGGACGGCCGCGAGGAACTGGCGATCCGCCAGCCACGCCGAGGATGACCGGCTCACGTCAGCGGCTCGGTGGCGCTCGGACGCAGCGCGATCAGCCGGGCTCCGGGCAGCTGTTCGAGCACCTCCCGGTGGCTGAGGACGATCTCGAGGTTGCGCAGCGCGAGCAGAGCGTGCTCCCGGGCGATCGCCTCGGCGCGCGCTCCCTCGCGTCGCGCGATCGCCTCAATCATCGCGCGGTGGTGGTAATGGGCCACGATCAGCACGTCGCGCGATTCCGGGAGCTCGGCCTCGGTGAACACGAACGCGGCGCTCGGGCCGGCAAACGGCAGCGAGACGATCCCGTCCAGCGCGCGGTCGAGCATCGGGCTGTGCGCGAGCGCCAGCAGCTGGGCGTGGAAGCGCTCGTTGAGCTCGACGTAGTTCTCAAACGACTCATAGTCCGCCTGATGGACGAGTTCCTCGATCGCGTCGTTGATCGTGCGCAGCGTCCGCAGCTGGTCACGCCCCGAGCCGCGCTGGGCGGCGAACCTGGCCGCCGTGCCCTCGAGCACACCGCGCAGCTCGATCGCATCCCGAAGGTCGGCCTCGGTGAACCCCCGCACGACGTAGCCGCCGCCGGGGAGTCCACGCAGCAGTCCCTCGTGCTCGAGCGCGGTGAAGGCCAGCCGCAGCGGAGTACGCGAGACGCCGAGGCGCTCGACCAGCGGCAGCTCCGACAGGCGCTCGCCCGGCGCGAACTCGCCGCTCAGGATCAGCTCTCGCAGCCGCAGCAGCGCTCTCGTGATCTGGGTTCGATTCGCAGGACTGGCCAATTCGATCGCCGCGGATCCAGGCACCAGCCGCCGCGGCCGAGAATCCGGCTCGCCGCCCGTGCGCGCCGGGGCAGTCTACTCCCCGGAGATTCCTTGCATGCAGAGGATGCCTGGTCGAGCCGCGAAACGAAAGATTGGGGCCACGTTAGTACTGAGTTGCATGCAGCCTTGGGCGCAACTAGTATCCGCCGGCGGCCGCCGGAGCACCCGGAGCCGGCTTACACACTGAGGAGAGGAGACAGTCGGTGAGCACCTACCACGTCGTGCCGCGGATGCGAACTGGATTCGTACTGCTGGCGGCCGTTGCGCTGATTGCGCTCACGGGATGCGGCAGCAGCAGCAAGAGCAGCAGCAAGAGCAGTTCGAGTGCCTCGTCGTCGGCGGCCGGGTCCGCGAGCAGCTCGGGCGCGGCCTCGACCAACACGGCAGCCTGCGGCTCCAAGGCGGGCGCCCCGGCCACGGGTTCTCCGATCAACATCGGCACGATCGACACCCATCAGCCGGGCACCGACTTCACCGATGGTCCGAACATGATCACGGCGTACTTCAACTGCGTCAACGCCAACGGCGGCGTCCACGGCCATCCGCTCAAGCTCTTCGTCCAGCTCGATCAGACCCAGCCGTCGCAGGTCGCGGCGGCCGCCAAGCAGCTGATCCAATCCGACCACGTCGTCGCCATCGACGGCGTCTTCGACCTGCTCGAGTGCACGATCGATCAGTCGTTCTGGAAGCAGCTGGGCATCTATGAGATGGATGCGGGGATCGCTCCCGAATGCTGGTCGACCCCGAACAGCGCCCCCGTCAACATGGGCCCGCGCTACAGCTCGGACGGCGCCGTGCAGTACGCGCTCAACTCGGTTCACGCCTCGAAGATCGTTTTCGTGCAGTCCAACGTGCCGGGGACGGGCTACATCGCCGGTGGTCCGGCGGCGCTCGCCAAGGCGGCGCACGTGCCCATCACCGAACTGACCGAGAACGTGCCCATCACCGACGCCAGCTCCGTGGCGGTCAACCTCGTCGACGCCGCGGGCGCGAACGGATCGGTGGTCCTCAACTTCACCCCACCCGAGGCGCTGGTGATCCTCCAGGCGGTCCAGAAGCTCGGCCTCGAGGACCGGGTCAAGTCCTGGGGTTGCTCGACGCCGTGCGACACCGACTTCCTGGCCAAGGCGCTGGGCCCGAAGTGGAACCACAAGCTGTTCGTCAACGCGGAGGCGGTCGACGCCGATGACCACAACGGGCCGGAGATCCAGCTCTACAAGGCGATCCTGGCCAAGTACGGCTCCAGCGTCGCCGGAGGCATCGGGTCGTTCAGCCAGTTCGGCTTCCTCCTGGCCAAGTTCCTCGTTCAGGCGCTGGACACGGTCAAGGGGCCGTACACGATGAAGAGCGTCAACGCGGCGATCGTCGGCATCAAGGGCTACCATTCCGAGCAGCTCTGCGACCCGTGGACGTACGGCAAGCTGGCTCTGCATATCCCCAACAACTCCGACTACACGGTTACGCCTGATAACGGGAAGATGATCACGGCCCAGGGTTGCACGCAGATCTCCGCGGCCGACCCGCAGATCGCCCAATACCGGAGTGTGGCGAAAGCGCACGGGGTGAACCTGGGCTAGCGAGAGCGGCGAAGCGACCATGCGATCAGGGCACTGAGCGGCGGCGGCGATGCACGCGTTACTCGTCATGGCGCTGTCGCTGCCCAGCTGGCAGGACGAGCAACCGTTCCTGGTCACCGGGCTGGCGCTCGGGGGGGTGTACGCCCTGTCGGGCGTGGGGATGATCGTGCTCTACCGGACGACCGGGGTGCTGAACCTGTCGTTCGGTGCCGCGGGCGCGTTCGGTGCTCTGATCGCTTGGCAGTTGATCAATCACTCCGGAATGAACCAGTGGCTGGCCTATCTCGTCTGCATCCTGTTCGCCGGCGTGGTGACGCTGGCCTATGGGATGGTGTTCGGGCGGCGGCTGGCGGGACGTGACGCGGTGGTCAAGACGACCGCCACCCTGGGCCTGACCCTGATCCTCCTGGGGGCGATGGACCTGCTGTGGACATCGAACGGCGGCGCGTCGCGCGCGATCACCCTGCCGACCGATAGCCACGGCTTCATGATCGGCCAGGTCCAGGTCACCACCACCGACGTGATCGCGCTGGCGGTCGGGATCGCGATCACGATCATCACGACGGCGTTCCTGCGCTTCAGCAAGCTGGGCACGGCGATGCGGGCGATGGCGAACGATCGCGAGATCACGGCCACTCTCGGAGTCCCGGTGCGCCGAGTCGAGGCGGCGGCGTGGTTCGGCTGCGGCGTGGTGGCCGGGATCGCCGGAATCCTGCTTGCCGACCTCGTGGCTCTCGACGCGACGACGCTCACGTTCCTGGTCATCTCATCCCTGGCGGCGGCGCTGATCGCGCGGCTGAGCTCGATCTGGATCACCTTCGCGGCCGCGATCGTCGTGGGGGTCGTGGACGCCACGCTGACGCCGATCACGTCGCTGACCAACTACCGCGACATGACGCCGTTCGTGCTCGCCGCAGCGGCCCTCCTGGTGCTCAACCGCAAGCGCGTGCTCTCGCTGGCGCGACAGGAGTTCTAGCCATGAGCACCGCGGAGCTTCAGAGCGCCACGCCTCTCGCCACGCCTCCGTCAGCGCCGCGTCGCGTCGAGCGTGCTGACCTGGTGCGGACGATGGTCATCGCCGTGCTGCTGGTGTTCGTGCTGATCGGACTGCCGCAGATGCTCAGCGTCTACTACATCGACTCGATGACGCAGGTCGCGATCTACTCCGTCGTCGCGCTGGGGCTCGGCGTGCTCGTCGGACGTGTGGGGCTGATCTCTCTGGGCCAGGCGGCGGTGCTGGCGATCGGCGCCTGGGTTGCCGCCCGCCTGCTGTTCGCGACCTCGCTCCCGTACGAGGTGGTGTTGCTCGCCTCCGGTGTGATCACGATGGTGCTGGGCACGCTGGTGGGTCTCCCGGCGCTGCGCATGCGAGGGCTGTACCTGGCGCTGATCACGCTGATGCTGGCCGGCGCGATCACGGTCGCGCTCGCCTCGCTCAACTTCCCCAACGGCGGCCACGGGTTCAGCGGCTACAACGGCACGTTCGTCCACATCCCGTCGCTTCGCCGCCCCGGGATCGCCACCACCGACCCCGCCTACTTCCGCTACTCGGTGATCGTCGCCGCGCTCATGTTCCTGCTCGTGCTGGCCCACGTGCGCACCCGGCCCGGCCGAGCGTGGGCGGCGATCCGCCAGAGCGAGCCCGCCGCGCTGGCCGCCGGGATCAACACCACGCTCTACAAGCTGTGGGCCTTCGCGCTGGCCTCGTTCATCACCGGGGTCGCCGGTGGAGTGCTGGCGGGCGCCGTCCGGTACCTGTACTCGATCGACTTCCAGACCCAGGACTCGATCACCCTGCTGGCGGTGGTTCTGATGGGCGGCGCCTACAGCATCTGGGGCGCGATCGTCGCCGGGCTCCTGCTCCAGCTGCTGCCGGCGATTCTGAACAACGCGGGTGTCTCACCGGATTGGCTGATCATCCTGTTCGGGATCGGCGTCCTGCAGGTGCTGACCACGGCGCCCAGGGGCATCGTGGATCAGCTGCCCAGGGATATCTCGCGGCTGGGCAGACGGCTGGGCGGCCTGACGCGGCGCTCGGCCGCCAGCCACGGGGAGGCCCCGTGATCGAGGTCTCGGAGCTCACCGTGCGTTTCGGCGGGGTCACGTCACTCGACGGCATGAGCGTGAGGTTTGAGGCCGGCACCTGCGGGCTGATCGGCCCAAATGGCGCCGGCAAGACGACGTTCTTCAACGTCCTGTCGGGCTTCGTGCGCCCGGCCGAGGGACACGTGCGAGCCTTCGACGAGGACCTGTTGTCGATGGCCCACTTCCGCCGCGCGCGCTGGGGGTTGCGCCGGACGTTCCAGACCGAGCAGGCGATCGAGAGCCTATCGGTGTACGACAACGTCGCGCTCGTGCACGAGCACTCGAAGCTCGGGCGTGCCAATCGCCGGGGCGAAGTGCTCGATGCGATCGAGTTCGTGGGACTCCGGGACGTCGCCTACGTCAAGGTCGGCACGCTCGGCGTGGGCAGTCGCCGGCTGGTCGAGGTCGCCCGCGCGGTCGTTGGCAAGCCCCGGCTGGTGCTGCTCGACGAGCCCGCCGCCGGCCTGCCCGACGCCGAGACGGCACACCTCGGCGAGCTTATCCGGCGCATCCCGGAGCACTCAGAGGCGCTGACCATCCTCGTTGACCACGACATGAGCCTGGTCTCGTCCTGTTGCCCGGTCACGGCGGTGCTCGACTTCGGGAAGATGATCGCCTCCGGCCCGACGGCTGACGTCCTGCGCAACGAACAGGTGGTCAGGGCCTACCTCGGCGCCGAGGAGTTCCAGTGAGTGGAGCGCTCGTTCTGCGAGACCTGGTGGTCTCGCGTGGCGGTCGTGACGTCGTGCGCAACGTGTCGGTCGAGATCGCGCCAGGCGAGGTCACCGCGCTGCTGGGTCCCAACGGTGCCGGCAAGTCAAGCATGGTGCTCGCCGTCGGCGGCGTCCTGCCGTTGAAGGGAGGCTCGGTGATGCTCGGCGAGCGGGAGCTGGCGCGCCGGCGTCCAGAACACATCCGCCGGGCCGGTGTGGCGATCGTTCCGGAGGGGCGTCGGCTGCTGCCCGGACTGACCGTCGAGGACAACCTCCGGGTCGCCACCTACGCGTTGTCCAACCAGGACGCGGCCGCTGGACGCGCCCGCGCGCTGGAGCTGTTCCCGGAACTGGACAAGCGCCTGGGCACCCAGGCCCGTGCCCTGTCCGGCGGCGAGCAGCAGATGGTCGTGCTGGCTCAGGCGCTGGTCTCCGCGCCGCGCTTCGTGATCATCGACGAGCTGTCCCTCGGGCTGGCTCCGGTGGTGGTGCAACGCCTCATCCCGACCATCCGGACCGTCGCCGAGTCCGGCGTCGGCGTGCTGCTGATCGAGCAATTCGCGTCCGTGGCGCTCGGGTTGGCCAACCGCGCCTACGTCATGGAGGGCGGGCGGGTCCAGTACTCGGGCAGCGCCCAGGAGCTGCAGGACAACCCTGATCTGCTGCACTCGGCGTATCTGCTGCGGGGGCTTGGCGACGGCGGTTCTGCAGGTCCGACCGATCGCGTGCCGGCCGGCGGATGAACGAGCGGCCGCGGCTCGAGTTCCCGGGGTACCGCGCCAGCTGTTCTTCGAGGACCCCGACGGCGTCCGGGTCCGAGATCAACGTCATGCCTCCGAGGACGAAAGCAGGTGGAGATGGCTGAACCGCACAGCGCGGAAACTCCGTCGGCCGGCGGACGGCGGACCACGCCGCCGTTCCGGGCCGACCACGTCGGCAGCCTGTTGCGGCCCCGGAGCCTGCTGCAGGCGCGGGAGGAGTTCGCGGCCGGCCGGCTGTCGGCCGAGGACTTGCGCGCGCTTGAGGACGACGCGATCCGCGACGTCGTGCAGCTGCAGCGCGACGTGGGCCTGCAGTCCGCCACCGACGGGGAGTTCCGCCGCGCGTCGTGGCACATGGATTTCATCTACCAGCTCGGCGGCGTCGAGACGGTGGCGGGCGATATCAAGGTCAAGTTCCGCAACGCGGACGGTGCGGTCGACTTCACGCCGGCGGCGATCGCGGTCACCGACAAGGTCCACCTCGATCACACCATCTTCGCCGAGGATTTCCAGTTCCTGAAGCGGACCGTCGACGATGGCGTGACGCCCAAGCTCACCGTCCCGTCACCGAACATGGTCCACTACCGGGGCGGGCGTGCCGCGTTGGACCCGAAGGCCTACCCCGACGTTGACGAGTTCTGGAGCGATCTCTCGCGCGCCTACGCCGACCAGGTGCGCGGGATCGCCGAGCTGGGCTGCACGTACCTTCAGTTCGATGACACCAGCCTGGCCTACCTCAACGATCCCGACCAGCGCAAGGCCATGGAGGACCGTGGCGAGGACTCCGCGCACCTGCACGAGACCTACGTGGCCAACATCAACAACGCGCTCGCCGGCCGGCCCCCGGGGCTCGCCATCACCACCCACCTGTGCCGAGGGAACTTCCGCTCGTCGTGGGCGGCCGAGGGCGGCTATGACTTCGTCGCCGAGGCGCTGTTCGGCGGCCTCGACGTCGACGGCTTCTTCCTCGAGTACGACGACGCGCGGTCAGGCGGATTCGAGCCGCTGCGGTTCGTGGCGCCGGGCAAGATGGTGGTGCTCGGCCTGGTGACGAGCAAGCGCGGCGCGCTGGAGAGCAAGGACGACCTCAAGCGCCGGATCGAGGAGGCGTCCCAGTTCGTGCCCGTCGAGCAGCTCTGTCTCTCGCCTCAGTGCGGTTTCTCATCGACGTTCGAGGGCAATGCGCTGACCCGAGACCAGCAGGCGGCCAAGCTCCAGTTGATCGTCGAGACGGCCACGGAGGTATGGGGCTGAAATGCGCGCCGCAGTGACCGAGCGGGTCGGCTCGATGAACGTGGTCGACCGTCCCGATCCGCCCCGCCCCGGTCCGGGCGAGGTGCTGGTGGCCCCGGAGGCGGTGGGCATCTGCGGCTCGGATTATCACTTCTTCGCCGGCGAGCTGTCGGCTACCGCCGGTGGGGGGTCGGGGGGGTCGCAGTTCCCCCGCGTCCAGGGCCACGAGGTCGCCGGGACGATCACCGCCCTGGGCGCCGATTGCCGGGCCGAGCTCGAGCTCGGCCAGCGGGTGGCGCTGTGGCCGTTGCGCGCCTGCGGGCACTGTTACCCCTGCAGCGTCGGGCGCCCCAACACGTGTGACAACTTCGAGCTGATCGGGATCCACGTTGACGGCGGTCTGCAGGACCTGCTGTGCACCGGCCAGGACCAGGTGTTCCCGATCGGCGCCGCCGACGGCGCCATCGCGGCGATGGCCGAGCCGGTGTCGGTCGCGGTCCGGGCGGTGCGGCGGGCGCGGATCGAATCCGGTGAGCGCATCGTCGTGCTCGGCGCCGGCCCGATCGGACAATGCGTGGCACTCGTGGCTCGGGAACGGCAGGCCGAGGTGCTCGTGATCGACCTGCAGCCGAGCCGGCTGCAACGCAGCCGGGAGTTCGGAGCCGAGACCCTGGTGTGGAGTAACGCCGAGGACGTGGTGAGGCAAGCCCGGCGGTGGAGCGGGCCGGGCGGCCCGCCGGTCGGCGTCGACGCGACGGGGGCGCCGGCCGCGGTCCGGGCGATGATCGACTTGGTCGCCTCGGCCGGGCGCGCCGTCCAGGTCGGCATGTCGACCAGCGAGGTCGCGCTGCGGATCGGCAGCCTGACCGAGAAGGAGCTCGATCTGCTCGGCGTGAGCTGCTGTGACGCTGATGACTTCGCCGAGGCGGTGGCCGTGGTGGAGCGCAACGGCCCGGCGATCAGGCGCCTCGTCAGCCATGAGTTCTCACTCGCCGAGGCGCCGGGTGCTCTGCGCTTCGCGATGAGCAACCCGACCGAGGTGATGAAGGTGGTGATCTGGAATGCGTGATGGGTTCGACTACGTCGTGGTCGGTGCCGGATCTGCCGGATGCGTGCTGGCGGCGCGGCTGAGCGAGGACCCGGACGTGCGTGTGGCGCTCCTCGAGGCGGGCGGCGAGGACAGCCAGCCGGAGATCCGTGTTCCGGCGGCGTTCCCGGCACTCTTCAAGTCGAGCCTCGACTGGGATCTGCTCGGCGAGCGGGAGCCGGCCCTGGACCACCGTCGTCTCTACCTCCCCCGAGGCCGGATGCTCGGCGGCTGCAGCTCGATCAATGCGATGATCTACATCCGCGGCAACCGCGCGGACTATGACGGCTGGGCGCGAATTGGCGGCTCGGGTTGGAGCTATGACGAGGTGCTGCCGTACTTCAAGCGCTCGGAGGACAACGAGCGCGGCGAGGACGCCTACCACGGTGCTGACGGGCCGATGGCCGTCTCGGAGAGCCGCTCCATGCACCCGCTCGTCGACACGATGCTCGAAGCCGCCCAGCAGGCCGGACACGAGTCCAACCCGGACTTCAACGGAGCGCGCCAGGAGGGCGTCGGCCGCTTTCAGCTCACGCAGCGAGAGGGGCTGCGCTGCAGCACCGCCGACGCGTTCCTGCGCCCGGCCGCGGGCCGGCCCAACCTCGAGGTGATCACGCGCGCGCTTGCGCGGCGAGTCCTTCTCGAGGGCGAGCGCGCGGTGGGGGTCGAGATCGCGCGGGATGGCCAGGTGGAGCAGGTCCGCGCCGAGCGCGAGGTGCTGCTCGCCGCCGGCACCTACCAGTCACCGGTGCTGCTGATGCTGTCGGGCATCGGCCCGGAGGATCAGCTGGCGCCGCTGGCCATCGAGATGCGCGAGCCGCTGCCGGTCGGCCACGGCCTCCAGGACCACTGCATGGCGCAGGTCAACTACCTGACCGACGAGCCGTCGCTGTTCATGGCCACCACGCCCGAGAACTTCGCCCTCCTCGAGGCTGAGGGGCGCGGTCCGCTGAGCTCGAACATCCCGGAGGCCGCGGGTTTCTTCCGGGCCCGGTCCGGAGTCGATGCGCCCGACGTCGAGTTCCACTTTGCGCCGTCGCTGTTCTTCGACGAGGGCCTCACGGCACCGGCCGACCACGGGTACTGCTTCGGCCCGGTGGTGATCAAGCCGACCAGCCGGGGCCGGGTCATGCTCCGCACCCCGCTGCCGGACTCCAAGCCGCGCGTGCTGTGCAACTTCCTGACCACCGAGGAGGATCGGGAGAGCATGCTCGCCGGTTTGCGCATGGCGCTCGAGATCGCCGAGCAGGGCCCGCTGAGGGCGGTGGCGCGCGAGCCGTTCAGCGTTCCGGAGTCAGATTCCGATGCGGATCTGCTGGCCTTCGCTCGCCGCGTCGGGCAGAGCGTGTATCACCCCACCTCCACCTGCGCGATGGGCTCCGTGGTCGACTCCGAGCTGCGCGTCTATGGGTTTGAGGGACTGCGAGTGGTCGACGCGTCGGTGATGCCGGAGATCACGCGTGGCAATACTAATGCGCCAACGATCATGATCGCCGAGCGAGCCGCAGACCTGATCCGGGGTTCACGGCCTGGCGGCCTCGCCGCTCCGAGCGGGGCCACGGCGGTAGGTTCCGAGGCGGATGCCGATGCTGGTTCTCGATGAACGCCGGTCCGAGCTGGTCCGGTCGGTCTGCGAACTGATCGTGCCCGGATGCGCTCGCGTCGGGGCGGAGGTCTATGTCGATGCGCTGCTCGCGCGCATGCCCGGCGAAGCGCGCGCGGCCGCGCTGGCGGCCTTCGACTCGCTTCAGGAGCCGGCGGCCGCCGGCGCCCAAGCGCTCGGCGAGCACAGCCTCGAGCCCGAGTTCCAGCTCGTCCGCGCGCTGGCTTGCGAGGCGTTCTACAGCGACTTCGTGGCCCCCGGAGCGCCCGGTCCCGGCGCATGGGAGGAGATCGATTTCGCGCCGCCGCTCGCGGCGCGCCTGGAGAAGGACTGGTCCTACCTACGGGGGTGACGGAATGGGCGAGCGCTTCGATCTCATCGTGGTCGGCTCAGGCGCCGGTGGCGGCGTCGTCGCGGGCGAGCTGGCCGACTCCGGAGCAAGCGTCCTGCTGCTCGAGGCCGGTCCTCACCGGACCGCGGCCGACTTCGTGCGCTGGGAGGCGCGCGCCAATCACGAGATCTGGTGGCCTCCGGCATTCGCCGAGCCCGTCGCGGGCGACGAGCCGCCGCTGATCATGTTCCGCGGCCGTTGCGTCGGCGGCACCACCTCGATCAACACGAAGGTCGCCCTGCGTCCCTCCGCACAGGACTACGAGAAGTGGCACGCGGCCGCCGGCCTGCAGGGTGAAGGCGGCGAGCCGTTCGGCGAACCTGATCTGCTGGCCCACCTCGAGCGCGTGGAGCAGCGGCTCGGCGTGCGCGAGCGCACCGATTGGCAGCAGTGCGTGAAGTCGGTGATGCCCGGCTTTGCGGCGCTGGGAGCTGAGCTCGAGCCGGTCACGTCCTACACCGACTCCAACTGCATGCGGTGCGGCTCCTGTCTTCAGGGCTGCCCGACGAACGCGGGCAAGTCGACGCTCAATACCTACATCCACCCGGCGTGGGTCGACGGGCGCCTGGAGCTGCGTGCCGGCTGCCCGGTCCGGCGGGTGATGATCGAGGACCGGGGCGGGGGCTCAGAGGCTGTCGGCGTCGAATATCTCGGATCCGACGGCGAGCTCCACAGGGTCGGCGCCGGCGTCGTCGTCGTCGCGGCCGGAACGTTGGCGACCCCGCAACTGCTGCTGCGATCGGGCGTCCGCGAGGCGGGCGGCGGATCTCCGAGCGGCGAATTGATCGGTCGCCACGTCGGCTTTCATCCTGCGCGTCTGGTCGAGGGTCTGTTCGACCAGGTCCAGGACGCCCACATGGTGTACCCGATCACGGCGCACTGCATGAACTTCCAGCGCGACGAGGACGGCGGCTTCGTGGTCGAGGCGGCGACGATCCAGGATCCGATCGGCTTCGCCACCGCCCTGTCGGACGAGCGGGGGATGCCCCTGTGGGGCGAGGAGCTGTCCCGGGCGCTGCGCAGCTATCGCTACTACACCGGGCTGCTGACGATGGTCAGCGACCAGAACCACGGCACGGCGTGGGTCGACGAGGAGGGCCGCGACCGCTATTCGTTTCAGTGGAATGAGCGCGAGCGGGTGCAGATCGACAGCTCGCTGCAGTTCGCACGCGAGGTACTGCTGGCGGCCGGCGCCAGGCGCGTGTTCCAGACCGGCGTGCTGAGTACCCACGTGCAGGGCGGATGCCGGATGGGCAGCGATCCGGACCGCTCGGTGGTCGACGCGCACGGCGAGTGCCACGCTGTGCGCCGGCTGTTCGTCGGCGACGGTTCGGTGGTCCCGCGCACGCTGTCGGTGAACCCGTCGCTGACCATCATGGCGCTGGGCAGCCGGCTGGCCGCGTACCTGGCCGGCGGCGAGCACGGCTACTTCGAGAGCCGGGACGCGCGGGCGGCCGCCTGACCGGAGCATCCACGGTGAGAGTCGTGATTGCCGCCTGCCTCGCGTTGCGGTCACACGAGCCGTCCGGCGCCCGGCCGCCCGCGGCCTGATCCCCCCGGGGCGAAGAGCGCGTAGATCAGGATCGCCGCGGTACCGGCGATGCCGATCACGATCGCCATCGGCAACGCGTCATGACTGCCACCGACGCCGACCAGCGGGGCCACGATCGCGCCGGAGCCGAACTGGCCCAGCCCGAGCAGCGCGGAGGCGGAGCCGAGCACTCCCGCCTGCTCGGCCATCGCGCAGGCGGTGCCGTTGGGGAGGACGACGCCGTTTGACGACAGCAGCACGAAGAAGCACACGAGGAGGCCGCTCAGGCCAAGGTGCGTGACCGTGACGAGCACGGTGGCGATCGACGCGGCGAAGGTGCCGAACAGGCCTCGGCGGAGGAGCCGCACCGAGCCCAGGCGACCGACCACCCTCCCACTGAGCTGTGACATGGCGATCAGACCTGCCGAGTTGGCCGCGAACACGATGCTGAACAGCTGGGGAGAGATCCCGTAGATGTTCTCGAGCACGTACGACGAGCCGGAGATGTAGGCGAACATCGCCGCGAACGACAGCGAGAACGATGCTGCGTACGGAGTGAAGCGACGATCGGAGAGCAGCCTGGCAAAGGTTCGCAGCGTGACCCGCAGACCGCCGCCGTGGCGCCGGCTGACCGGCAGCGACTCGGGCAGCCCCAGGCCGGCGGCCAGCGACAGGGGCCCCCCGATCGCCGCCAGGATGACGAACACGCCGCGCCACGAGGTGAAGGCGAGGACCTGGCCGCCGATCAGCGGAGCACAGACCGGGGCGACGCCGGTGACCGCCAACAGGATCGAGAACATCCTCGCCGCCGTGGCGCCGTCGGAGAGGTCACGGACGATCGCCCGGGCGATCACGATGCCCGCCCCCCCGGCCATTCCCTGGATCAAGCGCACGACGATCAGGACCAGGATCGTCGGCGCGGCAGCGCAGGCGATCGAGGCGGCGCTGTAGCTCACCAACCCGATGAGCAGCGGTCGGCGACGCCCCTGGCTGTCGCTGAGCGGGCCGGCGACCAGCTGCCCGAGGCCGAGGCCGAGCATGCACGCGGTGATCGTCAGCTGCCCGCTGGACGCCGATCCGCCGAGCTCGTGCGTGAGCGACGGCAGTCCGGGCAGGTACATGTCGAGCGACAGCGGCCCGAACGCCGACAGCGCGCCGAGGATCGCCAGCTGCCGGGACGTCGGCCGCCGGGGCCGGGACGTCGGCCGCCGGGGCCGGGCCGTCGGCCGCCGGGGCGGGCCCGCCGGCGCCGATTCCCCGCCCCGTGGGAGCACGAGCGGAGCGCTAGCCCCCCAGCGCAACCTCGACGATCAGCGGCTCCCGCCGCCCCGCCAGGCCGGGGAGCACCTCGTCGAGCGTTTCGATCAGCTGGTCGTGAGTGGTCACGTTGACCGCCGCACACCCCAGGCAGCGGGCGATCCCGGCGATGTCGATCGACTCGAAAGCCGGCCACGGTCCGGGCGCGTTGGCCGCCCGGGCGAGCCCGTCCATCACGGCATAGCGACCGTTGGCCATCACGATCAGCAGAATCCCGACTTCGTAATGGGACGCACTCCAGAGCGCCTGGATCGCGTACATCGAGGAGCCGTCGCCGATGACACCGACGACCGGCCGGTTGGGGTCGCCCATCCGCAGTCCGATCGAGCCGGCGACGCCGAAGCCGAGTCCGCCGTTGCCACAGGCGATGAATCCGCCCGGCGAACGGACCGCGATCCGCTGATAGAGCTCCGGCTGGCTCGACGGCGTCTCCTCGACCAGCACCACGTCGGGCGGCAGGCGCTCGGCGAGCGCGGCGAGCACATGCCCGGCACGAAGCGGCTCACCGGCCGCGGGGGCCGACGGCGCCGCCGGACGCACGAGCGGTGGCGGTGGCTCGCCGTCGCGCGGCGAGAGCTCTTCGGTCAGGAGCCGGCAAGCGGCGGTGACGGGAGCGACCACCGCCAGCTCGCACGGGCTGCGGTGAGCCTCGGCGGGCTCCTCGGTGAGCACGGCGACGCGGGTGCCGTCGGGCGCCATCGGACCCGGGTCGTCGAACAGGTAGAGCCGGAAGGCGTTGGTGCTGACCGCCACCACGAGGTCGTGAGGCGCCAGCGCCTCTCGCATCAGACTCCGGCGCCACGGCAGGTGGCCGGCAAACTGCGGATGGTCCTGCGGAAAGCCCGCTCGGCGCGTGAACGACTCCTGCCAGACCGGGCAGCGCAGGCGTTCGGCGAGCGCGGTCAGAGCCTCCCAGCCCTCCTGGCTATCGCTTCCCCGCCCGACCACGAGCGCCGGCGACTCCGCGCGTTCGATCATGTCCGCCAGCGCTCTGACGTCAGCCGGCGAGACCGAGCCGGCGTACACGGTCCGCTGGGGCCACCCCGCGGCGAACTCATCCGCCGTCTGGAGCCAGTCGCCCATCGGGACCACGACGATGGCCGGACCGCATGCCGCCCGGGCCTCGTGATACGCCCGCGCGATAGCCCCCGGCACGTCCTGAGCCTGCACCGGCAGACTCGACCACACGGGGTAGTCGCCGGCGAGCCGCTCCAGCGATCGGCCGGTCAGGAACGGCTCGTAGGCGAGCTGCCGGCGGTCCTGCTGGCCCACGAGGACGACCAGCGGCACGCGGCAGTCGCGCGCGTTGGCGATCGCGTTGATCGCGTTGCCCAGGCCGGCTGCCGTATGCAGGTTGACCAGTGCCGGTTCGCCGCGGACGAGCGCGTAACCGGTCGCGATTCCGACCACCGAGCCCTCGTGGAGGCCGAGCACGAACCGGAAGTCAGGCGGAAGCCCAGCCAGGAACGCGACCTCGGTCGAGCCGGGGTTGCCGAAGATGGTCGTCAGCCCCAGCCGCCGCATCACGTCAAAGGCCGCGTCGCGCACGGTCCTTCGCGCCGCCACCGGATGGTCGCGCTCGCCCGTCGCGGGCACCGCCGTCCCGTGCGCTCGGTCGCCGATGGCTCCGTCGACCTCCATCAGGATGGCAACCGGAGCAGCCGGGCGGCGTTCTGCTTGAGCACCAGTGGGCGGACTTCGTCCTTGATCGGCAGCGTTTCGAAGTCGGCCAGCCAGCGGTCGGGCGTGATCAACGGGAAGTCAGAGCCGAACAGCATCTTGTCCTTCAGCAGGGTGTTGGTGTAGCGGATCAGGTTGTCCGGAAAGTATTTCGGGGACCATCCCGAGAGGTCGATGTACACGTTCGGCTTGTGGACCGCGATGGCCAGCGCCTCGTCCTGCCAGGGAAACGAGGGATGGGCGATGATGATGTCCAGCCCCGGGAAATCGGCGGCGACGTCATCGAGGAAGATCGGGTTTGAGTACTTCAGGCGTACGCCCCCTCCCCCCGGCATCCCCGCGCCGATCCCGGTTGTCCCAGAGTGGAACAGGGCGATCAGGCCGGCTTCGGCGATTGTCTCGTACAGCGGATAGTGTTCACGCTCGTTGGGCCAGAAGGCCTGCGTGTTCGGGTGGAACTTGAAACCTCTGACGCCGGCCTCAATGAGTGCCTGAGCCTCCCGGACGCCGAGCTTGCCCTTGTGCGGATCGACGCTGCCGAAGGGGATCAGCACATCCGGGTTGTCCCGCGCGGCCTGCAACACCTCGTCGTTGCCGATCCGCCGGCGTCCCATCCCGGCCTCGTCATCGACGGTGAACACCACGGCCAGCATGCTCCGCTCCCGGTAGTAGTCGGCGACTTCCTGAGCGGTAGGTTGGGGAGGGCTGCCACCGAAATACCTGGCGGCCGCCTCGAGAAGCTCGGTCGTGACCGCGTCCTGAGGTTCGCCGGCGTTGCGCTCGGCGTGCGTGTGGACGTCGATCGCGACGACGCGGTCGAGGTCGATGCTCACGCTGGTCCGAGCCCGGGCAGGCGCAGCCAGAACCACTCCCGCTCGTCGGCTGAGCCGCCATCCCCGTGACGGGGGCCCAGGGGCTGTCTGAGGTTCTCGCGGGCCTCGAAGCGGACGCGGGCCCCGAAGCGGACGCGGGCCGAGGCCGAACTCAGCTCGATCCGCTGCAGATCGGCCACGTTCGTCCCTGAAACCTGCTTCCGACATCTCGATGTGGTCGCCGAAGCTTTCACGCCGTGGCTCCTTGGCCATAGCCGCTGGATTTCCCAGCGCCCAACGGGTCCGCCACAGACTATCTTCGCGCACGTCAGCTCGATCAGCCGGGTCGCGTCCGGCCGGCAGATCGTCGCTTGTGCTCCAGTTGTGCGTCATACGTGCTACTCTTACTTGTATGACGATGTTGAGCTTTCGGGCGCCCGACGAAGACGCGGCGGAGGTTCAGCGGTGGGCAGAGGCACTTGGGATCGATCGGTCTGAGATCCTGCGCGATGCGCTGCATCGCCATCTCGTGGTGCTGAAAGCGGACGCCGACGCCGAAACCTGGGCGCGGCACCCCGCCACCGACGCGGAGCGGTCGCAGGAGGCAGTTGCTGATTGGGGGCCTGCAGAGGACTGGTCGGACTGGGCCGATGCAGCGGGGTGAGATCTGGTTTGCGGCAACACCGGGTGGAGATCGTCCCGTGCTGGTCTTGACGCGCGACCCCGTCGCGGATCGGATCGGATCGGTGGTGGTTGCCGCGTTGACCAGGACGCGGCGAGGACTCCTGTCCGAGCTTGTCCTCACGGTCGCCGAGGACGGCGTCCCGAGCGATTGCGTCGTGAACTTCGACCAGGTGCATACGCTTCCACGCTCGACGTTCCGCCGTCGAGTGACGCAGCTGTCTCCGCGGCGCCTGACCCGGGCATGCCGCACGCTACGCGACGCGATGGGCTGCTGATACCGCCTCACCAATCCGCGAGCTCGCAGGCGAGTGGCGCTACCCCCTCGCGTGCGGTCGCGGCGGTTGGTCTTCAACGTGCCGAGCGGCTAGCGCGGGACACTGCTGCTGATCGATCCGGAGTGGCAGCGACGTGACTCCGATGTCGGGAATCTTCGGGAGCCCCCGGCGAGGAGACGAAGCCCTCGATTTCGCTCTGCCCTTCCCGGGTAGCTCCACTCCGAGGAAGGAGAGTCAAGATGACGGAACCGTCATCCGCGAGGGGTGAGCAGTCGGATGAGGCCGTCGGCCGTGCTCGTCGGCGCCGTTTCGGCCCGCTGGCCCGTCTCGATCGGATTCCCGTATGGCCGTATGAGCACAAGATCCTGTGGGTGGTCGGGGCCGGGTACTTCTTCGCCTTCTTCGACATCGTCACGATCTCCTTTGCCGCGCCGGTGATCGCGACCCAGTTCCACGTGGCGAAGTCGACCGTGACGCTGTCGGTCACCAGCAGCCTGATCGGCTACATCATCGGCGCCTTCGCCGACGCCACGGTCGCCGACAAGTGGGGCCGCCGCCTCAGCCTGGGCATATCCGTGGGCGTGTTCTCGCTGGGGACCGCGCTGGCCGCAGCCAGCACGAACGTGACCGAGCTGATCGTCTTCCGCTTCATCGCCGGCCTCGGAATCGGCGCCGAGATCGCCTCGGTCACGACCTACATCGGCGAGCTCTCGCCTGCTCCCCTTCGGGGTCGGTACACGAGCTGGGCAACCACCGCTGCCTATGCCGGGTTCGCGGTTGTGCCCTTCATCGCCCGCGGGCTGGTACCGAGCTTTGCCAGCGGCTGGCGGATCCTGTTTTTGATCGGCGCGCTCGGCGGGGTGACGATCCTGTTCATGCGGCGTAACCTGCCGCCCTCGCCGCGGTGGCTCGTGACCGAGGGCCGCGTCGAGGAGGCCGAGGAGGTCGTGGCGGAAGCCGAGGAGACCGCGCGAGAGACCATCGATGCCGATCTGCCCCGTCCCGAGCCGGTTCCCGACGAGGCCAGGGCGGAGCGGTTCCCCTTCCGGGCACTCCTCGGCCCGACCATGATCAGGCGGGTCGCGCTGTTCGTCGCCATCTGGTTCGTCTACTACATCGGCAACTACGGCTGGCTCACTCTCGCCCCGACTCTGTTCACCGACAAGGGTTACAGCCTCGCCGACAGCACCACGTATCTGATCGTTTCCGGTCTGGGCTTCCTCGCGGGGGCGTTTGCCACGACGCGCTTCAGCGATCGGCTCGAGCGCAAGTTCGCCGCGGCGGCGGTGACCGTCGCCTGGGCGATCTCGCTGCTGGTGATCGGCATCTTCGTCTCCCCCGCGATCATCATCATCTTCGGCTTCATCGCCTCGACGACGATCGGGCTGCTCGTGCCGGTGCTCTACACCTACACCGCCGAGCACTTCTCGACTAACGCCCGCGCCACCGGCGTCGCTCTCACTGACGGGCTCGGCCACATCGGCGGGGCCTTGGCGCCGCTCATCGTGCTCGGCGCCAACACGGCATGGGGATTCTCCGGAGCCTTCGTGGTCATGGCCATCTCCGGCGTCGTCGCGGGCGCGCTGATTCTGCTCGGCATCCGTGCAACGGGACGATCGCTCGAGTCCACCGCCGCCGCTTCCTAGCCTATAGCCTAAGGGACAGCCGGACGACGGTCGATAAAGCAGATAGCTTGTTGACCCGAACGGAATCGGGGAGGACCTCACATGCCGGCATCCGGCCTGGGGCGCATCGTGAAAGACGACGACTTCTGGAGTGCTGCACGTGCGATGGCCGTGGCCGGTGCGCCCGGCCCCGCCGCGCCAAGTGGCCCACCGGCGCGTAAGTGCCCCACCATCGAGCCGAACAGCGGCAGCCCGACAACGCCGATCGTGCGCCAGCGGGCCACGCCTCGGCGCTCAGCTTCGACTCCTACACGCCCGGCCAGCAGAATGCCCGGCGCCCGCACCGGAGCGACACCGACGGCACCAGCACGCAAGTCTACGGTCAACACAACAACGCGGAGAACCGCGCCGGAGCCCCGAGGAGCAGACGCCCCGCAGCAAAGCGGCGGGAGCGCGTCGCGGCGCGCCTCGCATCATTCGGTATCCCTGTGCAGACCTCGACGATCGCCAATCTGAGCGGTCCCGGCCAAGACGATGACTACCTGTTCGATCTCGTCGTGATGACATGCCATCTCGGTGTGCTCGTGCAGTCGGTAAGGCGTCACCTCAATGGATCAGACCTGCATCTGCGTACGGCGCACGGCAGGAGAGGGCTGATCGTGTATCGCGACCGAACGGCGGTCGCAGTCATCGGCGCAAGCCACGCCTGGTTTTTCAACCGTCGGATGAAGCCGATCCACGGGAACTTCCTCGCTGCCGGCAAACACTGGGGCAGGCTGCGCACCAACCTGCTTGCCCTCCAGGGCATCTCGGTGTCTCAGAAGGCAAGCGTCGCTCGACCACGACCGACGCCGGCCTATCGTCGCACGGCGGCACCGCCCAGACCGCCCCTGAAAGTCAGCGTCCCCGGCTGGGAACTGCCAGGCCAGAAGCTCGACGAGACCGTGCCGCCCCTGAGGGCACCATCGTGGTGGCCGGCCCCCAAGTAGGCGGATATCCTCAGCACCGGCCCCGGGCATCAAAAGCCGGTCGAGGAAGACCTCCTGATAGATCCGGTGCTCGGCCCTTCTCATCCCGGCGCGGCCGAACAAGCTGACGCGGCCGCATACTTCTCTATCCATGAGCGACGTTCGAAGTGTCCCGCACCAACCGATGCGGGCTTGTGAGGCAACCGGCCACGCGAACGCCTGCTTTTGGTGGCGCGCCGTTGCGTTCCCGGACGCGTTCCTCTGGAGGAAAGAAGTAGCTTCCTTGACCATGATGGTCGAGACATTCCCCCGCTGGTCGTATTACCCCTCGCGAGATCAACCGCCTCAGTGGGCGCGCCCCTAGCCCGGAATCGCCGGTAAGGGTCTGATCGTGGCGGCCGGGAACGTCCTCCCCGGCCGTGAGAATCGGGATTTCCGAGGTCTCGATCCACGATCAGGGAGGACACCCAGTTGGTGAAGCTAAAGCTCCGGGTCCGAACGGTAGAAGTCACGGCGGACGGCGATGGTCTGGTGTCGCATGCGGGGACAGCGTTGCTGGCAGAGCTGGCCGATCGCGTCGGGCTGACCGGGTCGTTGTCCGGGGCGCTGGCATCGACGCGGGAGCGCCGCTCGGCGCACGACCCCGGACGGGTGCTGCGCGACATCGCGGTGATGTTGGCCGACGGCGGCGATTGCGTGACCGATCTGGACGGGCTGCTTGGCCAGGAGCGGCTGTTCGGGCCGGTCGCCTCGGAGACCACGACGCACCGCACGCTCAAAGCCGTCAACGAGGGGGTGCTGGCGCGGGTGCGGGCAGCCCGTGCGGTGGCGCGCGAGCGGGCGTGGGACGCGGGCGGGCGCCCCGACTCGCTCACGCTGGACATCGATGCCACGCTGCTCACGGCGCGCTCCGAGAAGGACCTCGCGAGCGGCAACTACAAGCACGGATACGGGTTCCATCCGCTCGGGTGCTGGCTGGCCGAGACGGGCGAGCCGCTGGCGGTGATGCTCCGGCCGGGCAACGCCGGGTCTAACACCGCCGCCGATCATTTCGAGGTGCTGCAGCTCGCGCTCGCGCAGATCCCGGCCGCGGACCTCGAGCGAGAGATGCTGGTGCGCACCGACGTCGGCGGCGCCACCCACGCGTTCACCGCCGAGTGCCGCGACGCTCGGATCGGCTTCTCGATCGGGCATCCCATCGATCAGCAGATCCGCGACCAGATCCTCGAGATCCCCGAGAACGCTTGGGTTGCGGCGATCGACAGCGACGGTGAGGACCGCGACGGGGCGTGTGTGGCAGAGTTGACTGACCAGCTCGACCTGAGCGCGTGGCCGCAGGGCAGCCGGCTGGTCGTTCGCCGCGAGCGTCCGCACCCCGGCGCGCAGTTCACCATCTTCGACGAGCACGGCTACCGGCACACCGCATTCCTCACCGACCAGCCCGGCGACATCCCGACGTTGGAGATGCGCCACCGCCAACGCGCCCGGGTCGAGGACTGCATCCGCACCGCCAAAGACACCGGCATGCGCAACCTCCCCCACCAAGCCTTCACACACAACCAGACCTGGCTCGAGCTCTCCCTGATCGCCCAAGAGCTGCTCTGCTGGACCCGGCTGCTGCTGCTCGACGCACGCCTCCGACTCGCCGAACCGAAACGCCTGCGCCACCGACTCCTGCACGTCGCCGGCCGGATCGGCCAGCACGGCCGACGGGTCCGCCTGCGCCTCCAGGCCGACTGGCCCCTGGGCTACCGCGCTCACCAACGCGTTCGCCCGCCTGAGAGCCAACCCCCAGCTCTGCTGAGCAGCCGCCGCTCCCAGCGGCGCCCGACCGATGACCACAACCAGGCCGATGCAACTTCAGCCTGCCCACGATCGGACCCGTCACGCCCGTCGAGAACCCGATAGCAGCCACGCGACCCGGACCATCCCCGTCCGCAGCGGCGCTCACCCCGATAGTGACCATCCCAGCACCGCACGCGGTCACCCCCCGGCGACTATCGGCGAATCCGGGCTAGTTGCGGCGGTCGCTGCCGTCCGGACCGAGATCGACTCCAGCATGGACCCTGGGCTGAAGTCAGATGGCGTGCTCGCGAAGCTCGCCCTGGCTTGCGGGCCCTCGGCTTTGACGTCGAGTCGGGAAAGCAGGCGAGCTCGCGGATCACTCTTCCAGTCCTGTTCGGCGAGCAAGGCGAACCGCGCGTTCGATACGACGTAGATGGAGTACATCGCGACCTCGGCATCCTGCTCGAGATCGAGGCTGGACGCGGCGCCCGAGGGAACGCGGTCTATCGCGATCTCATACGTACGTCACTGATCGTCGACGCTCGATTCCTCGCCCTCGGCGTCATGCAGACCTACCGCCATCTCGCTTCCGGCAAAGAAGTGGTTGTCCAGAGCTATAGGGACTCGAAGGATCAGGTCGACGCGATCTTTGCCTCCCAGAGACTTCGCCTCCCGTTCGAAGGGATCTTGCTCTTCGGCTATTAGGGAAGAAGCGACCGAGGCACCCCGGCGAATGCGTGCGACTCAACCACAGTTCCGAAGCTTCCTTTGCGCGTTCCGAGCTCAACTCGGCACGCGTGCTCTGCGACGGCATCGATCGTCTGGAAGTCGCCGGCGCGCTCAAGTCACCGTATGAGGCAACCGATACGATCCTAATGGCGCTCCACGTGCCCATCGACGCCCTAGCCGACGAGTCGCCGGCTAGGACCATCGAGAGCGAGCTCGAGGCGCTGTCAGGCGACCACGCGCTCTCCGTCAGCAGTGGTCGGTTTGCGCGACGGGTCGATCTGCCTCACGGGGCCGAATGGCGGGCCCTGTATTCGCGCGATACGCGTCCTGACTACCGCTACGCATTCGGCATGTGGTGGAGCAAGCACGCCCCGTCGCTTCGAGAGATGGCGGCCTGGGTTCTGCTCAATCCGGCGACCGGAGACACCGACGGTAACCCTAGACCCATCCTGACGGGCTGCCGGCACCGCTCCGAGCGGTGGGGCTACAACGGACTCATCATCCTCAATGTCTTTGCCTACCGCGACCGAAACCCCAAAGCGCTCAAGGCTCTCGGGGAACAACGGGCGACAGGTCCAGACAACGACATCGTTCTGTCACGCATCACGGCTCAGTGTGCGCTGACCGTGGCAGCCTGGGGAGACGGGGGCGCTGGATGGAAGCGGGCCGAAGCCGTACGCCTGATCCTTCATCGGCCGGTCTGCCTACCGAAGACCGGACGGATACTCAGTCTGAAGGGTCAGCCGTTCTACCCGAAGGGCATTCCGCGCGTCGCAAAGCCGGTAGAGCTTCCACTTTCGGCTTAGTACTTACTTAAGCTTAGTTAAGCCAGCGCACGATTCCGCACGCTGTGGGCCCGCCACGACGTCCATCAGCCGCATGGCGGCACGACAGTCGTTCATCATCCCGTCGTCGGTGAACTTCACCTTCACCGCGAAAAGCTCCCCGTCGCGGACCTGACTCTCGTGGTGTACTACCCCGACATCGGCAGCCAGAGCGCGGAGAAGCTAAGAGTCCTGGCGTCACTGGCCGCGACCACCGCAAACGACGAGATGGCCGCTTGCAGCTAACGAGTTTCGCCAGGATGAAGGCTCGTCAGAGGCTTCCCGCAAGCCTCACTCGCCTGCGCAACTGGAACGGGTCGGCGCTAACGCCAGAGGAAGGCTGCAAGCTAGAGTTGGCTAAGTCGCACTATGGCCGTCGCCTCCTCACCGATCCGCCGTGATGAGCTGAGGGCGTTCCTCCGCTCGCGGCGGGCTCGGCTCTCGCCGATGGACGTGGGACTTCCGGGCGACGGGGGGCGCCGTCGAACGCCGGGGCTGAGGCGTGAGGAGCTCGCCGCGCTGGCTGGGGTGGGCGTGTCCTGGTACACGTGGCTCGAGCAGGGGCGCGACATCAACCCTTCGTCAGAGGTGCTTGACGCGCTTGCCCGCGCGCTTCGGCTTGACGCCGCCGAGCGCAGGACGTTGTTCGCGCTGGCGCGGACGGAGCTTCCGCTGGCTGACGACGTAGCAGGCGATCCTGAGCGGCCCGACGGAGAGATCGGTCAGCTGATCGCCCTGGTCGACTCGCTGCATCCGAGTCCGGCGTATTTGTTGGGGCCGATGACCCGGATCCTGGCATGGAACCGGGCGGCCTCGGTCGTGCTGGGCTCACCTGACCATCTCCCACGCGACAGGCGGTATCTGCTGTGGTGGCTGACGGTGGATCCCGGCGAGGGTGAGTTGACTATCCAGCGCGAGGCGACCGCTCGGAACACTGTGGCGCGGTTTCGCGCCGAGTACGCCCGCCACGCGGGCGAGCCGGGCTACGAGAATTTCCTCGCCCAGCTGCGCGAGCACAGCGAGCGGTTCCGCGACTGGTGGGAGGAGCACGAGGTGATCGAGGCTCAGCGCGGCACCAAGGTCCTCGAACATCCCCAGCTCGGCACGCTACGCCTGCATCACGCGCAGACGGTGCCGACCGGACAACCGGAGCTGAGGATGGCCGTCTACGCGCCGGCGGATGAGGCCACTCGCGCGGCGCTCGCCACCCTCTGAGCCGGCTGTGGCGCACAGCCCGTCCCGGCTCGCGGCATGAGCCACGAGCTCGTCAGGTGTGAGCAGCAGCCAGTGGATCGCCCAGTTGCGTGGCGTTCTCGAGCTCGGCCGTATCTGACTCGTCGAGCTCGACGTCCACGGCGGCCAGGTTCTCCTCCAGGTGCGCGACCGAGCTGGTGCCGGGGATCACGAGCATCCGCTCGTAGCGGGACAACAGCCAAGCCAGCGCGACCTGCGTGACGGTGATGCCGTGCCGCTCCGCGACGCCGGCGATGACGGGATCCTGTGCCAGCTGCCTGGGCCCGCCGCTGAACGCCGAACCGAGCGGAAAGTAGGGGACGAACGCGATCTCTCGCCCCATACACAGCTCGAGTACGTCCTCACCGGAGCGGTTGACGACGCTGTAGGAGTTCTGCACCTCGGCGATGTCGACAAGCTCGCACGCGCGGCGGACGGTGTCGGCACCGGCCTCGCTGATACCGACCAGGTCGAGCTTGCCCTCGCGGCGCAGATCCTCGAGCGTCCCGAGCTGGTCGGCGAGGAGGTCGCTCGAGCTCTCGTGGCCCATCAGGCGGAGGTTCACCAGGTCCATCCGCTCTGCCCGCGATCACGGTTTTCTCCCCAGGGTTGATCAGGAGAATTCCCCAGGGCGGTAGCGCGTAGACATACGCGCGCGGTTCGACGGAGGCGAGGCCCGAGGGCTCGAGCCGGAGTCGATCCGCGCGCGTGCGCGGTTCTGTCGGGGGTCCCCCTCACCGTCAGCGGTTCTTGAGGCCATGACGGATGAGGAGGACCGGGGGGATGTTGACCCAGGAGGACGACGTGGAGATACGCGCGCTCGCGAAGCGTGGTTGGACGGTGTCGGCGATTGCCCGGCATACGGGGCGAGACCGCAAGACTGTCGCGAAGTACCTGGCTGGCAACGGGCCCGCGAGGGAGCCAGTGCCGAGCTGCCTTGAGCCCTACCGCGTCTATCTGGAGGCTCGGTTCGTTGATGACCCGCACGTGCGTGCGAGCGTGCTGTTCGGCGAGTTGGTGCCGCTCGGGTTCGATCGCTCCTACCCGACGCTGGTCCGCGAGATCCGCGAGCTCGGGCTGCGGCCAATCTGCGATTGCTGCAAGGCCGGGGGCGTGAAGGTCACCGTCGGGCTCGATCACGAGCCGGGCGAGGAGCTGCAGCTCGACTGGCTCGAGTTCTCAGAGACGCCGTGGGGCGAGAAGGCCTACGTGCTGGTCGGCGCGTTGTCGCACTCGGGCCGGGTCCGAGCGGTGTTCGCTGACGGGATGACGTTCGCGCACCTGATCGAAGCGTTGGACGGCGTCCTGCGCCGGCTCGGCGGCACCGCGAAATCGTGGCGGACCGATCGGATGGCGACGTTCGTCTACCCCGGCAGCGACCGGCTGCGTCCGGAGGCGGCCGCGGCGGCCAAGCACTACGGCGTCACGGTCGCGGTCTGCCCGGCGAACCGGCCGCAGCGCAAAGGCGTCGTGGAGAAGGCGATCGACTACGTGACGCAATCGTGGTGGCGAGCGGCGCCTGTGTCTACCCCGGCGGAGGCGCAAGCCGACCTTGATCGCTGGAGCGTCGCCGTGGCGGACCGCCGCCGGCGCGGGTCGAGCACGGTCGGCGAGCTCGCGGCCGCAGAGCCACTACTCGCGCTGCCGCAGCTGGCGTTCCCGGCCGAGCACCAGGCCGAGCGGGTCGTCGCCGATGACGCGCTGGTCGCGTTCGAGGCCAACCGCTACAGCGTCCCGCCCGGCCATGGGGCGCAGACCGTCACCGTCCGGGCCCGGCTTGGCGACGTTCACCTGGAGATCTACTCGCGGGCCGGACGACGGATCGCCAGGCACCGCCGCGCGCCGAACGGCGCCGGGCAGGTCCTCCGCAGCCCTGAGCACGCCAGACTGCTCGAGCAGGCCGTGCTCGCCGGGTTCACGACCACGAAGCAGTGCCCGCGCAAGCCAAACCGACCGCCCGGCGAACGCGCGCTCGCCGAGGCCGCCCGCCTGCGCGGCCAGGACCCGGGCGGGGTGCTCGTCGATCTCGATCAATACGCGCGGATCGCGAAGATCGCCGGAGCTCAGCGATGAACAAGCACGCCAGCTACCAGGCCCTCCGCGCGCACCTCGCCTACCTCAAGCTCGCCGCAGTCGCGGAACACCTCCCAGCCGCGCTCGAAGCAGCTGAGCGAGACAAGCCGGGCTACACCCAGTTCCTGCACGACCTGCTCGGGGTCGAGGTCGACGCGACCGAGCAACGCCGGCTCGCCGGGCGGATGCGGTTCGCCGGGTTCCCGTCCACCAAGACGCTGGAGGAGTTCGACTTCACCGCCCAGCCCGGCATCGACCGCGCGCTCGTCAACGAGCTGGCGACGTTGCGGTTCGTCGAAGAGAAGGCCAATCTGCTCCTCATCGGGCCGCCAGGCGTTGGCAAGACGATGCTCGCTATCGGGCTCGGCCTCAAAGCCGTGGAGGCTGGCTACCGGGTGCACTACACGACCGCCGCCGACCTGGTCGCCCGCACCAGCCGCGCCGCCCATCAAGGACGTTGGGAGAACACGATGCGATTCTGGGCCGGGCCGCAGGTCCTCATCGTCGACGAACTCGGATATCTGCCGATGGTCGGCGAAGCCGGCAGCCATCTGTTCCAGGTCATCTCGCGGCGCTACCTCCACGGCACGGTGATCCTGACGACCAACCGCGGGATCGCGGAGTGGGGCGCGATCTTCGAGGACACGACGGTCGCGGTCGCGATCCTCGACCGACTGCTGCACTACGCGAGCGTGCTTCAGATCGACGGCGATAGCTACCGCATGCGCGGCCACCGAGCCAAGCTCGCGCAGCTGCGCGCCGGGCTCAACTCAGAGTCACCGACGTCGTGAGGACTCCGGGTGCCAGCGAACGCGCTGCGCCCTGTCTAGTTCCTCGTCGAGCACGCCATCGCTGAGATAGCCGGAACCCCCGCACACCGGGCACGCCCCGAACGCGCTGCCCATCCCTGTGCCGCGCGTCTTGACCATCCCCGGCACTTGCCCCCGACCACGACAACGCGGACAGCGGCGACCGACCGAACGCCCACGCTGGCTGTCTACCGTCCGGTCGCCTTCGTCAGCCACGACGTCAGAGGCTACGGCGCCACGCAGTCGCCCTCAACCACCCGCACCTGGGGAATTCCGGCGATCACAACTGAGGAATTCCGATGATCGTTGACAGCTCCACCCGCAAGGAGCGGAGGTTGTCCTCCACATCAGCGCGCAGCTCGGCCGGGGTCTGGGCCGGTAGCCAGGCGCCCTGGTCGTCGCGGCGGCCGCCGACCTTGGTGACGAGCTTCAGGTTCTCCGGATAGGGGCGCAGGGTCTCGCGGATCAAGTCGTTGACAACGTCCGGCCCGTAGTACTGCGCGGTATCGATGTGGTCGACGCCGAGCTCGATCGCCCGGCGCAGCACGGCGCGGGCACCGTCCGGATCCTGCGGCGGACCGAAGACGCCGGGGCCGGCGAGCTGCATCGCGCCGAAGCCGATGCGGTTGATCGGCTTATCGCCGATGAAGGATGTCTTGTTCATGCCGACAGCTTGCGCTTCTGATCGCGGCTGGACAAGGAGTCTGGCGATCCTGGGTGCAAGGCCACCAGCCTGGACCTATTAACGGCGCAGTAGACGCTGGGTTCGCTTTCCCGCGCGCAAAGCCGGAAGTCGGCGACACGCCGAACATGCTCGTCGCGAGAGCAGAGTGAACCGCCCCGGGTTTCTTGGAGGTCCGGGTCTGCCCCGGGAGAAGTGGAGTCTGAGTTTTGAAGTCCGCGGCAGAGAGGATCCTGTCGCATGCCTCGCAGATATCCGCCGGAGCTCCGCCGCCAGGTGATCGAGCTCGCTCGCTCCGGGACCCGCGTCGCGCAGTTGGCCGACACGTTCGGGATGTCGGCCGTCTCGATCTATAACTGGCTCAAGGAGGCCCGCATCGATCGCGGCGAGGAGATCGGCCAGACGACCGATCAGCAGCTGGAGCTGGCCGCCGCGAAGCGCCGGATCGTGCAGTTAGAGACCGAGTTGGCGGTCGCCCGCAAGGTCAACGAGATGTTTCTGAAAGAGGGCATCAACCCAAAAGGCTGTTCTCGGTGATCGCGTCCCTGACCGGGCAGGGCCTCAACGTCCGTCAGCCTGCCGAACCCTCGGAGTGTCTGAGTCGGGCTATTACGCGTGCAAGGATCGACCTGACTCGCCTCGCACCCTGCGGCGGATTTGGCTGGCCGGCGAGATCGCCGACGTGCATAAGGCCTCCGGCGGGACCTACGGGTCGCTCAGGGTCACCGCCGAGCTGAAGTACGGCCGCGGCATCCAGGTCGGGCACAACGCCGTGGAGTTGATCATGCGCGACCTCGGAATCCGGGGAACGCCGACCCGGCGGCTGCCGAAGGGCGCGAGGGTCGCTCAGGTCACCGCGCTTGACCTGGTCCAGCGCGTGTTCGCACGCGACCGGCCAAACGAGCTGTGGCTGACCGATATCACCGAGCACCCGACCGACGAAGGCAAGGTCTACTGCTGTGTGGTGCTGGATACGTTCTCCAGGCTGGTGGCCGGCTGGTCGATCGACAGCACCCAGACCACCGCGCTGGTCCTCAACGCGCTCGGGATGGCCACCCAACGCCGCCACGATCGCGACGAGCTGATCGTCCACTCCGATCGTGGGGCGCAGTTCACGTCATGGGCCTTCAGCAACCGCCTGCGTGACAGCGGGATCGCTCCGTCGATGGGCGCCATCGGCGCCGCGGCGGATAACGCGATGATGGAGAGCTTCTGGGCGCGGCTGCAGGTCGAGCTCTTCAACCGCCGGCGCTGGAAGACGCGGATCGAACTGGCCAGTGCGACCCACGACTACTTCCAGTTCCACAACACCCGACGCCGCCACTCAGCGCTCGGGATGCGCACGCCATCAGAGATCGAGCTTGCCTGGACAACGGCCGAGACCGCCGCTGTCGTCCAACCAGATCTTGCTAGGAACGCCTCGACGATGGTGGTTACTCGAGACGGCTCGGCTGGTCTCGCCTTGACCTCCGAAGCGCACGTCACGCTCGACCATCAACATCTACTTCTCAACAACGACCAAGCCGCCTGACTTCAACAACGCGACTCCACCCAAACCGGGGCAGACCCGGACCTCCAAGAAACCCGGGGCGGTTCATCCCGCAGACCAGCAGGCGTTTGGTCGTGGTTGTCATCTGGGTTCAGCTCCTTTGCGATCACGGACCGGTCAGCTGGTGGCCGGCTGGTAGATGAGGTTGACGACGCCCGTCGAGAAGGTCTGGGAGTCGGCCAGGGTGAGCCCGAACCGCTCGCCATAACCCTCGAAGAGCCGGGCGCCTGATCCGACGACGACCGGGAAGAGCTGCAGGCGCAGCTCGTCAAGCAAGCCGTCGCGCAGCAGCGAGCGGATCAGCGTGATGCTGCCGCTGATGTTGATGTTCTTCCCGTCCTGCTGCTTGAGGCGGGACAGCGCCTCGGCCAGGTCGCCCTTGATCAGGGTCGAGTTCTGCCAGGTGACCTCCTTCAGGGTGCGGGACGCCACGAGCTTCGGGGTGTTGTTCATGCCGTCGGCCATGCCGCCGGTCTGCCCGGCGAACGACGCCGCAAATGTCTCGTAGGTCTTGCGGCCGAGCAGCATCGTGTCGCCCTGGGCCATGACCGTGCCGATCTCCTGCCCGATCTCCGGGCTGAAGTAGGGGCCGGTCCAGGCTTCCGGTGCCTCGGTGACGCCGTCGAGTGAGACGAAGAGCCCTGCAACTACCTTCCTCATGGTGAGTGCCTTTCCGCGCGGTGCGCGTGTGGTTGGTTGACGTGGGCCGACGATGCCCGACGCCCGCGATGCTCGAATCAGGGCACTCACCAGTCCCCAGCGGGCTGGGGAGGCAAGGGCCGGCCGGCGGATTGGCTCTCTACGATTCTTGCTATGGCAGAGCCACTCGCGGGTGGGCCGCAAGGGGAGCTCCTGGGGCGCGAGCGGGAGCGCGCGGTGATCGAACGGCTGCTCACGGGAGCCCAGGAGGGCGAGGGCGGTGCTCTGGTGATACGCGGTGAGGCGGGCTTCGGTAAGACCGCCCTGCTTGGCCTCGCGCTCGCGCACGCTCCCGCGATGACCGTGCTGCGTGTGACCGGGGTTGAGGCGGAGGCCGATCTGGCTTTCGCGGGTTTGTTCGGGCTGCTGCGACCGATTCTCGACCACCTGAGCGAGCTGCCCGATAAACACGTCGCGGCGCTCGAAGGTGCGCTCGGGCTGGGGCCGTCAGCCGACGCCGACCGCCTGCTCGTGTCGGGCGCGGTTCTGGGTCTTTTGGCCGCCGCATCCGAGCGACAACCACTCGTCTGCGTCGTCGACGACGCCCACTGGCTCGATATGCCATCCGCCGACGCGCTTGTCTTCACCGCTCGGCGGCTCGGAGCCGAGCGGGTCGCGATGCTGTTCGCCTCGCGAGACGGCGAAGCGCAGCGCTTCGAGGCCGACGGCATACCAGTCTTGCGGATCGCCGGGCTCGACGCCGACGCCGCCGCCAGCCTCTTGGCCCGGCGCAGTCCGGAGGCGTCACCCGTCGTGCGGGCGCGCCTGCTGGCGGAGGCGGAGGGCAACCCGCTGGCCCTACTCGAGCTCCCCGACGCGCTGAGCCGGGACCAGCTCGCCGGGCGGGCGCCACTCCCGGAGGCGGTTCCGCTTACACCCCGGCTTAGCAGCCTGTTCCGCGCTCGCGTTGAGGAGCTGCCGGCGGAGACGCAGCAGGCCCTGCTCGTCGCGGCGATAGACGGAACAGGTGAGCTCGCCACGATCCTCGGCGTGCTGGCCGACCTGGGCGTCGGTGTCGACAGCTTCGACCCCGCCGAGCGGGCCGCTCTGATCCGTAGCGAGGTGACCCGCGTCGAGTTTCGCCATCCGCTGGTCCGCGCCGCCGTCTATGAGCGCGGCGTCCTCAGCGAACGCCAACGTGTGCACGCCGCGCTGGCCCGGGTGCTGACCGGCGAGGAGCACATCGACCGGCGCGTCTGGCATCAGGCGATGGCGGCGGTGACGGGCGATGAGGAGGTTGCAGTCGCCCTCGAGGCCTCCGCGCGACGAGCCCAGCTTCGTGCGGGTCACGCCTCGGCGGCGAGCGCCTTCACCCGCGCCGCCGAGTTGACCGTCGACGCCGACCGCCGGGGTCCGCGGCTCTCCGCGGCCGCGCAAGCGGCGTGGGATGCGGGACAGCCGGAGCGGGCCCTCGATCTGATCGTGCGCGCCCTCCCCCTCAGCGACGCCTCCCTGCGCGCGCGCCTGCTCTATCTGCGCGGTGTGATCGAGGTGCGCTGCGGGAGCGTGCGCGACGGGGCCGAGACGCTGCTGGATGCCGCCGCCGACGCCGATCCCGAGCTCGCGCTGGCGATGCTCCACGAGGCAGCCGAAGCCGCCGGCGCGATCGGCCGGCTCGACACGGTCCGCCAGATCGGCGAGCGAGCGGCGGGACTGAACGCGGACGGGCTGCGCGCCGAGTTCAGCCAGCGCATCCTGGTCGGCGCAGGCGCGCTTGTGGCCGGGGAGCTCGAGCGAGCACGCACGACGCTCGACGCCGCGCTCGGTCTCGCGACCCAACTCAGCGACGACCCACGAGCCCAGATCTGGGCTGCCAATGCGGCTGGCGGGGAGCCCGGCACGGGGCTCACCTACACGGCCAGGGCGGTCGAGATCGCCCGCCGCGATGGCCTCTTCAGCATGCTCCCCCTGACGCTTGAGCATCACGCCAAGGAGCTGTTGCGCGCCGGCCGGCTCGATCTGGCCTATGTAGCTGCCCAGGAGGGGTACGCGCTGTCGATCGAGCTTGGTCACGGAGCGGGCTGGCACCTGGTCACGATGGCCTACGTCGAGGCGATCCGCGGCCAGGAGGACGGCGCGCGCGATCACGTCGCCAAGGCGCTCGAGCTCGCCCAGCACAGTGGGGATACCTACCTGGAGGCCGGGGCCCGGGCGGCGAGCGGCCTGCTCGAGCTCACGCTCGGGAGGCCGTCGGAGGCCGCCTCCGAGCTGGCCGAGCTCACCTCGACCGACCGCGAGGACCTGACGTTCGTCACCACGGTTGGACCGGCATCGGACGTGATCGAGGCGATCGTGCGCGGTGGGTTCTCAACCGACGACGCGAACGCACCGCTCGCGCTCCTCCGTGATTGGGCCCGACACTCCCCCAGCGAGGGAAACCGCGCGATGCTGGCGCGCGCCGAGGGGCTGCTCGAGGCGCGCCCACCGGAGCAGGCTCTCACAGAAGCGGTGCAGCTCAGCCGAGCTCTGACCGCCTTCGAGCGCGCCCGTACCGAGCTGCTCTTCGGGGAGTGGCTGCGGCGCCAGCGCCGGCGGTCGGACGCGCGCGCATATCTGCGTGACGCGATCGAGCGGTTTCGCTCGATCGGCGCGATGCCGTGGACGCAGCGAGCCGAGAACGAGCTGCGCGCGACCGGCGAGACGGCACGCCGGCGCGATCCCTCCACGCTGGATCAGCTCACCCCGCAGGAGCTGCAGATCGCCGGACTGGTGGCCAGTGGGCTGACCAACCGCGAGATCGGCGAGCAGCTGTTCCTCAGCCCCCGCACCGTCGAGTACCACCTGCGCAAGGTGTTCACCAAGCTCGGCCTGGCCTCCCGCGGCGAGCTCATCCGCCACCGCGATCTTCTCGCCGCAGCCGCATAGGCCGGCCTGCGTAGCCGCCAAGACCTCCGACTGGTGAGGTCCCTGATGCGACCGCGCTGGCTCCGGGCGACAGTGCCGGTATGCCACGCACCGAGCGCACCGCCAGTCGCCTCCGCGTCCTGATCGTCGATCAGCACGAGGTCTCACGCGGCGCGATCCGGGCGTTGCTCCGGACCGAAGGGCTCGATGTCGTCGCCGACGTGGCCAGTACCGCGCAGGCGCTCGCGCTCGGCTTGACCGCATCACCCGACATCGCGATCGTCGACGTCGGCAAGCGCCTCGACGAGGCGATCACCGGCGCACGGGCGCTGGCCGGACTGCCGTCGGCGCCGACCGTGCTGCTCACCTCCAGCGCGCCCACCGTGGGCGAGCTCGGCGGCTTCACGTTCGTCGCAAAGCCGGACATCTGCGCGGCGCGCCTGCGCTTCGCGATGCGACCAGAAACCCAACACAGGGAGCCCCACATGTCCATGCAGACGTACCTCGACAACATCACCGAGAAGACAGGCAAGACCCCCGACGAGCTGATCGAGCTCCTGCGAGCCGAGGGCGTGCTCACCCCCGGCTGGAAGGCCGGCGCGGTCCTAGCATGGCTGAAGGAGCACTACGGCCTCGGACACGGCCACGCGATGGCGATCGTCGCCACGATCAAGAAGCAGGCCGAGCCGGAGCCGATCGCCGACGACAGGATAAGCCGGCATTTCACGGGGCCGAAGTCGAGCTGGCGGCCTGTCTACGACGAACTCGTCCGGAGCATCAGCGCGTTCGGGAACGACACCGACGTCAACCCGGGGGCCACTTATCTCAGCCTCCGCCGCGCTGGCAAGAAGTTCGCGATCGTCCAGGTGACCGCGGACCGCCTGGACGTCGGCATCAAACTCAAGGACACCGCCTCCGGCGGCCGCCTCGAGCCCGCCGGGAGCTGGAACCGCATGGTCACACACCGGGTTCGCGTTCGCGCTCCGGGAGATGTCGACGGCGAACTCCTCAGCTGGCTCGAAACCGCCTATGCGCGTGTCTAGCGCCGCCTCCACCCAGCAGATCAATCCCATGGCAACGGAGCACACCATGCCCACAGTCACTTCGCGTGACGGCACCAAGATCGCCTACGAGCGTCACGGCACCGGACCCGCGGTGGTCCTCGTCAATGGCGCCCTGGGAGACCGCACGCTGGACAAGAAGTTCAAGATGATGACCAAGCTCGCCGAGCTGCTCTCGCCAGAGTTCACCGTGATCGACTACGACCGACGAGGGCGCGGCGACAGCGACGAGGGCGGTCCGTTCTCGGTCCAGCGTGAGATCGAGGACATCGCAGCGCTCATCCAGGTCGCAGGTGGAACCGCCTCGCTATTCGGATTCTCGTCGGGCGGGGCGCTCGCTCTGCGCGCGGCTGGCGCGGACATCGGCGTTGAGCGAGTGGCAGTCTACGAAGTGCCGTTCGTGGTCAACCGCGACGACAAGGGCCCACAGCCAGACTACGGCCAGCGGCTCGATGAGCTCGTGGGCGCCCAAGACCGCAGCGGAGCGGTCAAGCACTTCATGCGGGGGGCCATGGGCATGCCGGCACCGGCGGTTCTGGCCATGAAGGTGATGCCAGCCTGGAAGCTGATGAAGGCAAACGCGTCGACGTTGCCCTACGACTGGGCGGCGCTCGGCGAGCACAACATGCAGGGCAACCCACTGCAAGCGCAGGAGTGGGCGTCGGTGACGATGCCTGCCCTGGTGATCTACGGCGGTAAGAGCCCAAGCACCCTGCAGAACGGGTCCCGTGCTCTGGCCGACGTGCTGCCCAGCGCCGAACTACGCGTGCTCGACGGGATGGGCCACCGGCTCAAGGTCCCTGTGCTGGCGCCCGTGCTGGCCGAGTTCCTCGGCACTGAAACCGCGACAAACGACTGAATCAGGAGGAATCATGGGAAAGCTGGTGATCAGCGAGTTCGTTTCACTGGACGGGGTGTTCGAGGATCCCGGCGGCGCCGGTGACTACGAGCACGGCGGCTGGAGCTTCGAGTATGACCGCGGCAAGGAGGGTGGCCAGTTCAAGCTCGACGAGGTGATGGAGGCCGAGGCCCACCTGCTTGGCCGCATCACCTACGACGAGTTCGCAGCCGCATGGCCATCGCGCGCCGGTGAGTACGCGGACAAGCTCAACGGCGACCCCAAGTACGTCGTCTCGCACACGCTGTCCGACCCGACCTGGAATAACACGACAGTCCTCGGGGGCGACGCGGTCGAATCGGTGACCAGGCTCCGCAAGCAGTTAGACGGGACGCTCCTCGTCGTCGGCAGCGGGACGCTCGCCCGGACGCTGCTGGCAGCTGAGCTGGTCGACGAGCTGCGTCTGATGGTCTTTCCGACGCTCCTCGGGCGCGGCCGGCGCCTGTTCGCAGACGACAGCAAGCGCGTCAAGCTGCGGCTCGCCTCCAGCACGACGATCGGAACCGACGGAGTCCAGCTTCAGACCTATCAGCGCTCCTCGAGGTCCACCAAACTCGCGTAATGTCGGCCTGATGGACAGCCTTCATGTCCGACACATGAAGGGCGAGGAGTTTGACGCGTTTCGCGTTCGCTCGATCCTTCACCTAGCCTCGGAGCAAATCATTGCGGGGAACTGGTCGGGCGAGATAGCCGAGAAGCGGCTACGGGAGGGCGCTCTTGCGGGCGGCCGAGACGGAAGCCAGGCGCCATGGTCGTCGTTCGATCGGCCTCAGCGTGTTCGCTGAGAATCTGACGGCGCGTCGTCTCTACGCAACATCGGGTCACGACGTCACGGCGCTTCGCATGCGCAAACGCCTCAACGGGCACTGACCCGCGAAATGCCTGCGTTCTTATCCGGAGACCCGAGCAGGGCTCATTAACCCGCCGCGCGCCCTTCGGCCACGGTCGACCAGATTCATGGCTGACCCCATGTGACCTGAAAGTCCTGACGATGTCCGCTGAAGCTGCTCGGCCTGGCGCGGAACCACACCACTCCCACATCCGAACGTGCTCGAAATCGAGCGCCGAGACGACCTCGCGGCGGGCGAGTTCAGCTCGCCTGAATCCGCCCGCGACGCAACGAGGCCTCAGCCGTGGGGTCCTCCGCTGACGGAGAGGCCCTGTCCGGTGATGAAGTCGGCGTCATCGGCCACGAAGAAGGCGACCGCGCTCGCGATGTCATCCGGCGTGCCGAGGCGACCAACGGGCACGGTCTGGCGCAAAATCTCCTTGTGCTCGTCGAGACTGCGGCCCCGTCCTCTTGCCCGGCCTCGGTAATCCCGGTCACGACCACACCCGGGCCGATGGCATTCACCGTGACCCCGTCAGCAGCGACCTCGTGCGCCACGGCGCGAGTGAACGCCTCGATCCCGCCCTTGGCCGCGGATGTAGTTGGCCCGCCCAGCGTGCCCCAGCGCGGAGATGCCCGAGATGTTGACGATCCGTCCGAACGGGCAGCGAGCATCGACGGCAGAGCAGCGCGAGTCATCAGAAACGTGCCCCGGAGATGGGTGGCGAGCACCGCGTCCCAGTCGTTGCTGGACATCTCGACCACGTCACCGTCTCGGGCAATCCCGGCGTTATTGACGAGGATCCCCACCTCGCCGAGCTGATCGCGCACCTCATCGAGCGCGTCCGCACGGCAGACTCGTCGCTGACATCCGCCCCGACCCCGACTGCGGGGCTGTCCGTGCCGTCGAGTCCTGCCGCGATCCGGCTAACGCCTTCGCCGTGGATGTCCAACAGCGCCAGGCGATAGCCCAGCCTCGACAGCCGTCGCGCCACGCCGGCCCCGATGCCGCTCGCAGCACCCGTGATAAGGGCCGTTCGGACTGCGCCCGAGCCGTCGGGCGGTCCGATTGACTCCGAGTCGTCACGACAGTGATCGTTGCACGCGACCCCGGCGTCCTCGGCTCAGGGAGCGACCGTCCGGCTGATCTCCGCGCCGAGGGAGCGCGGGCGAGGCCGGGTTGGGCTCACCGGTCGGCGTGAGGCGTCTGGCTGGAGGCGGCGTGCGCGGATCGCGGCGAGCGCCAGCGTCGTCACTCCGGCCGCGGCGACGAACGCGAAAGCGGTCGCGGGACCGCCGCCCTGGGCGAGCGCGCCGGCCGCTGCGGAGCCGAGAGAGGCGCCGCTCAGCGAGGCGGTGAGCAGCCACGAAAACGCCTCGGTCTGGGTCCCCCCTGGAGCCGTAGCGTCGACGCTGGCATAGATGCGTGCGAGGGTGGGCGCGATCGTCGTGCCGGCGATCGTGATCGCGAGCGCGAGGGCGAGCAGGCTGCCAGCGAAGACGAACAGGACAGCGTGCGTGAGCACGAGTGCCGCGAGCAACCGCAGCAGGTCACGCGAGCCGGCCGCGCCGTTGCCGGCCAGCCGGGTCGCGGCGATTCCGCCGAGCAGCGATCCCGCCCCCCAGAGCCCGAGCAGCGGCCCGGCGAGTCCGGTCTCGTGATGGGCGTGGGCGGCCGCGGTGACGGCGAGCTCGGTGGCCCCGAACAACGCCCCCGCACCGAATGTGATGAGCACGAGCGTGCGGATCGCGGGCGAGCCCATGGCGCCACCGCGGGTACGTGGTGCTTCAGCGCTTGGGCGCCAGGCGCGTGACAGCGGGTGCGCCGCGAACAACAGCGTCCCGGCCAACATCACCAGCCCGCTCAGGGCCAGCGCGGCGCCGGGCGACCAGAGCTGTCCCAGCCCGAGGGCAAAGACGGGGCCGAACACGAACGTCAGCTCGAGAACCGTTGACTCCAACGCGAACAGGCGCTCGAGTTCACCCGGATCCGACACCAGACCTGGCAGCAGCGTGCGCACGCACGCCGCCAGGGGAGGTGTCAGCGCACCCGCCGCAGCACCGAGCACCACCAGCACGACAGGCGAGGTCCCTGCCGGGAGCAGCCCGTTGGCGACCAGCGTCAATGCCGTGACGCCGGCCGCCGGCACGAGCACGTGAGTTTGACCGTGGCGGTCGACCCACCGGCCGAGTGCCGGCGATGAGACCGCGCTGGCGATGGCGTAGGCACCGGCAACCGAGAACGAGCCAGTCAGACGCTGCGCGTGGACGAGCAGCGCGATGCTGAACATCGCCAACGGGAGCCGCGCTAGGACCGAGCTGGCCAGCAACGGCCTGGTCCCCGGCGAGGACAACGTCGGTGACATGGTCGGGTGGCGCATGGTGGCTGGGCGGTAGCTCGGATCAGTCGGTCGCCGTGGCTCTATGAGATTCCGCGCCGGAGGACCGTCGTCATGATCGTCGCGGCGATCAGGTGCGCGGCGACGAGTGTCAGCTTCGTGCTAAGTGACGCGCCGAAAGCGGCCAGCGGGGTGATCAGCGACAACGCCGTCGCCGTGACCGCCACGCGCGTGAACGTGCGAACCGGCCGAACGGCATTGCGCGCGAGAACCAGCGCCACCACGGTGCCCCAGAACGCCGCCACCAGGATGCCGGTGGCGAAGCTGCCGGCCGTGATCAGCGAGGCTGTGTGCGTGTCCGGTAGGCCGGCTCGCAACGGAACCCCAGCCGTCTTAGCGAGAGCCGCGTAGGCCTCGATGACGGTCAGGGCAATAGCGCCAGCAACCACCCCGTGGACCACAACACGTTGCGTGGCGACGCGTCCCGGACGGGTGGATGCGGGACTGTGTGCTGCGGATGCGATGCTCATGCTGTGCTCCTTGTGATCGGGTGCGGGGTCGGCACGGGTTTTGCCGGGTAGTCGGAGTCGGCCACGCCGTCTCGACATCGGTCCTCACACCGGCCACAGGGCACCGCGTCGTCCGGATCGGAGCGGGATGTCGAGAACAGGCGCTCGGCTCCGACTCCTCCGGAACAGCTCGATCGGCGAGCTCAACCTTCAAGGAGGCTTCAGTTGAAGTACATGGCGATCATCTATGGCAACAAGGCGCTGTGGCAGTCGTTCACGGGCGAGCAGGCGGCGGAGGCCATCGCCGCCCAGGACGCGTTCAACCAGCGCTACGCGCAGTCCGGTGAGCTGCTGGCGGCCTACGGGCTTGGCGATGAGCTGACCGCCCGCACAGTGCGCGTCCGCGACGGCGCGCCAGCCGTGACCGACGGCCCGTATATCGAGGCCAAGGAGTTCGTGTCGAGCTTCTGCCTGTTCGACTGCGAGAGCGAGGAGCGCGCGCTCCAGCTCGCCTCCGAGATGCCGTTCGCCTCCTACAACGCGGTCGAGGTGTGGCCGGTGTTGCACGAGGCCGGGTTGGAGATGTGAGTCAGCCCGGTGAGATCGAGGACCTGCTGCGCCGGCTGGCGCCCCAGGTCCTCGCGACCTTGATGCGTCGCCACCGCAGCCTCGACGTCTGCGAGGACGCGGTGCAGGAAGCGCTGCTGGCGGCGGCCACCGGCTGGCCCGCGACCGGCCTGCCCGAGAACCCGCGGGGATGGCTCCTCACCGTGGCGACGCGCCGCCTGATCGACGACGTGCGCAGCGAGCGCTCCCGCCGCGCGCGTGAGGATCGCATCGCGATGGGCTCGCCCCCCTCTGAGCTGCTGACTCTCGGCCCGGAGAGCGAGCCCGACATCGACCGCGATCGGGACGACACGCTGGCTCTGCTGATCATGTGCTGCCACCCGGCGCTCAGCCCGCCGTCGCAGATCGCCCTGACGCTGCGCGCCGTCGGCGGGTTGAGCACGGCCGAGATCGCCGCCGGCTTCTTCGTCTCGGAGGCGACGATGGCGCAGCGGGTCAGCCGTGCCAAGCAGACGATCCGCAACGCGGGGGCACGCTTCGAGATGCCGGCGGAGCCCGAGCTCACCGCGCGCTTGGCGGCAGCGATGCACGTCCTCTATCTGATCTTCAACGAGGGCTACACCACCAGCTCGGGGACACGGGTCAGCCGCGTCGAGCTGAGCAGCGAGGCGATCCGACTGACGCGAGAGTTGCATCGGCTGCGCCCCGACGACGGCGAGGCAGCAGGGTTGCTGGCGCTGATGCTGCTCACCGACGCCCGGCGCGCCGCACGGACGAGCCCCTCGGGCGAGCTGATCGACCTCGCCGACCAAGACCGCAGCCGGTGGGCTCGCGATCGGATCGAGGAAGGGGTGGCGCTGATCACCGAAGCGCTCGCCCGCGGACCGCTCGGCAGCTATCAGCTCCAGGCCGCGATCGCTGCCGTCCACGACGAGGCACCGCGCGCCGAGGACACAGACTGGCCGCAGATCCTCGCTCTGCACCAGCTGCTCGACCAGGTGTCCCCCAACCCGATGGCGACGCTCGGGCGAGCCGTTGCCGCGGCGATGGCCGTCAGCCCGGTCGCGGGACTGGAGATCCTCGACGGCCTCGCCAAGGACGGGCGGATGACCGGCCACCACCGCTTTCATGCTGTGCGCGGCCAGCTGCTGGAGATGGCGGGCGACCACGCCGCAGCCCGCGAGGCGTTCGGACACGCCGCGCGGCTCACCGCCAGCCTCCCCGAGAAACGCTACCTCGGTGCCCGCGCCGCCGGTCGGCCGAGCACTTAGCCGTGCGATTCGCCGCTCGGGTGGACGCGACCCCGGGGTGATGTAGAGGACGGACGCCCGGCTCCGACTCTCAGGCAACACCCCGACCACAACCGGTCAGGCCGCACGAGAGAGGAGCACAGAGTGCAGATCCGCACGCATATCGGAGTCAGCCTCGACGGGTTCGTGGCTGGGTCAGACGGACGGCCCGCGGTGCTATCGATGCGCGACTTCATCCCGGGCCAGTCGCATGGTCACCCCGAGTTCATCGCGGGCTGCGATGCGGTCGTCATGGGACGGCACACGTTCGAGCCCGCGCTCGGCGCGCCCGAGTGGCCGTGGCGAGGACTGCAGGTCTTCCTGCTGAGCACCCGCCCGGTGCCGGCCGATGCGCCAACCGGAGTGACCAGTGCGCCCACCGCCAGCGGGCTGCTGGCGTTGATGCGGGCACGCGGCAGCGACGGCGATGTTCACCTCGTCGGCGGCCCGCAGACGATCGAGGCCTTCCGCGAGATCGGAGCGCTCGAGCGCCTCGAGGTCATCCTCCTGCCGCTCCTGCTCGGCGCTGGGCTGCCACTCACCAGGCGAGGCTCAGAGCTGGTCCGCCTCGGACTCGACTCACACCGCCAGTTCCCGGACGGGTCGGTCGAGCTGGCCTACTCCCTCAACTCCTGAACCACCACACGACGAAAGGCAATCCCATGCAAGACCCAACCACCACCGCGGTCTCCTCTGCCGACGGCACCGCGATCACCTTCGATCGCTACGGCGATGGTCCCGCTCTGGTCCTCGTCGGCGGCGCCTTCCAATACCGCGCCTCCGATCCCCCTACCGTCGAGCTGGCCAAGCTCCTCGCGAGCGACTTCAGCGTGTTTCACTACGACCGGCGGGGCCGCGGCGACAGCAGCGACACGCCTCCCTACGCGATCGAGCGAGAGATCGAGGATCTCAGCGCGGTCATCGACGGGGCCGGTGGCTCGGCCGCCGTGCTCGGCAACTCGTCCGGCGCCCTCCTGGCGCTCGACGCCGCCGCGGCGGGGACCCGAATCGAGAAGATCGCCCTGTACGAGGCGCCCGTCATCGTCGACGACAGCCGGCCGCCCGTCCCCGCCGACTACCTCGAGCGCCTGACGCAACTGCTCGCCGCCAATCAGCGCCGCGAGATGGTCGAGCTGTTCATGACGACGGTCATCGGGCTACCCGCCGAGATGGTCGGCGGAATCCTCCAGTCGCCGATGGCTCCCGGATTCGAAGCCGTGGCCCACACCCTCATCTACGACGGCTTGATCATGGCCGGCACCCAGGACGGCAAGCCACTCGCGGGCGACCGCTGGAGCCGCGTAAGCACACCGACGCTCGTGATCGACGGCAGCGCGAGTGATACGTGGGTGCACACAGGCGCCGACGAGCTCGCCCGCCTGCTCTCGAACGCCCAGCGCCGGAGCCTCGAGGGCCAGACCCACGCGGTCGCCGCGGCGGTGCTCGCGCCCGCCGTGCGCGAGTTCCTGGCGACCCCAGTAGCTAACGGATAAGCGCGCTCGCAGCGGCGGTATCTGCGAGATGAACGCTCGCCACCGCGTCCGCGAACACCTGCCAGGTCAACCAACAGCCCTCCCATGCCGGAGGGCTGTTGGGTCGCAGCCGAAATTGTCAACGATGATCGGGATTCCCTGGGGCGCAAGCAGGATCGTCACGGGCTCTCATGGCTTTCCCCAACAGGGAGCTACATGTGTCCTTGGTGTGACTTGTCTTGACAAGTTGCGAACAGGTTGGATCCTCTCTCGCTACCGAAAGCAACTCGACGGGAGACACGATGAAGAAAGCCGCCGTCTCGCTGCTGCTGGCCGGGCTGGTTCTTTCCGCTTGCGGCTCGAGCTCGTCCAGCTCCAGCAGTGGCTCTGCCGCCGCGACGCACTCGTCAGCTTCGGCGACGCCGGTCGCTGCGAATTCCGGCAGCTGTCCCCATAACCCGGTCCGGTTCGCGGTCGAGCCCTACGACACCGGGCCGGCTTTGGAAAAGGCCTATGCATCGCTGGCTACCGACATTGGCCAGAAGCTCGGCTGCAAGGTCCAGCTCATCATCTCCAACAGCTACGTCGCGGAGATCGAGGCCATGCGAGGCGGCAACCTTGAGATGGGCGAGTTCGGTCCCCTCGGCTACGTCCTGGCGCATAAGCTCGCTAACGCCCAGCCGGCGGCCGCGTTCGGCGACACAAACGGCAAGCCCGACACCTACACCGCCGGTATCTGGGTCAAGAAAAGCTCCCCCATAACCAGCCTCAAGCAGCTGAACGGCAAGACGGTGGCGCTGTCTAGCACGACCTCCACGTCGGGCGGCCTTTATCCAATCTCGGCCCTGATCGACGCTGGCTTCAAGTGCACCGTGACCAGCTGCCAGGGTCTGAAGGTCGTGTTCTCCGGTGGCCATCCACAGTCGCTGCTGGCGCTCACCCACGGCACCGTGGACGCGGCTGAGGTCAACAGCCAGCAGCAGGCCTCGGCGACCGCCGCACACGAGTTCAACGCCGCCGACTACCGGCAAATCTGGAAGTCGACGCCGATCATCAACGACCCGGTTACCGTGTACGGGAGCCTGCCGGTCGCCTTCCAGCAGAAGCTACGGGCGGCCCTGCTCGGCCTGACCGCGGCGCAGACCTCGACTGTCGACACCGAGCTTGGCACGGCCAGCAATGGCCCGATGGTCGCGGTCAGCGATGGCACCTACAGCCCGGTTCGCGCGGTAGCGAGCTCGGTTCATCTCACCACCTCCGACCTGGGGTGAGATGCCGCTGCAGCCGGCACTGGGTTCGAGGTCCTCACCTGAGCCGTCCAGGGCGTCCGCCCTGGACGCTCCCCTCGTGATCGACGGCATCCACAAGCGGTTTGGGGCAAACCAGGTTCTGAAGGGCGTCGGGCTCAAGCTCGACCGAGGGGAGCTCCTAGCCGTGCTCGGCGCCAACGGCTGCGGCAAATCCACGCTGCTGCGCTGCGCAATCAGGCTCCTGGACCCGGACGCTGGCAGCTCCCGGTTGGGCGGCCGCGACCTGGCACTCCTTAAGGGCAAGGAGTTGCGGCTCGCGCGCCGCGAGGCGGCGGTCGTCTTCCAGCAGATCGCGCTGGTCAAGCGTCGCAGCGCCCTCGACAACGTGTGCTGCGGAGCGCTGGGGCGGATTCCGCTGCGTCGCTCGCTGACGCCGGCCGCCTTTCCGCACGAGGTCGTGCAGCGGGCGACGATCGCCCTCCAGCGCGTCGGGATGCTCGACAGGGCGTGGCAGCCCGCGCAGACGCTGTCGGGCGGTCAGGCTCAGCGAGTGGCCATCGCCCGCGCCTACTGTCAGCAGGCCTCGGTGATCCTGGCCGACGAGCCGGTCTCAGCCCTCGATCCCCGGGCCGCCGAAGAGGTCATGACACTGCTGGGCGATCTTGCTCACAACGATGGGCTGGGCGTCCTGACCGTCCTGCATCAGCCTGATCTGGCGCTGCGACACGCCGATCGAATCGTCGGCATGAGGGTCGGTGAGGTGGTGTTCGACAAGCCGTCGCCCGAAGTCACCCCGCAGGAGGTCGACGCCCTCTATCAGCACCTGCGAGAGACGTAGTGGAGACGCCGTTTGCCGCCGCCGCCCCCGGGCAAGCCCCGGTGGCCCCGGCCCTTCCCGCCAAGCCGTCCGCTGGCCGCCGTCGGCTGGTCAACCTGGGGCTGGGCCTCCTGATCGCTGGCCTGCTGGTCTACTCGTGGATCGACACCAACGCCTCGGTGTCAGAGTTCGTCAACGGGTTCTTCGGCAGCAAGGGCCTGCTCCGTAACGTCCTGCCCGAGTCCCTCCCGCCCGAGGTGAGCCAGTTCTGGGACGGGTTTCGCGCCGCGGCCACGACGCTCGCGATTGCCATCCTCAGCATAGCTTTCGGGATCGTCGGCTCATTGGCGATGCTCCCGCTGGCGGCGCGCAACATCACGCCCTCACGCCCGCTCTACGAGTTGGCCCGCCTCATCCAGGCGATCCTGCGCGCCATCCCGGAGCTGATCATGCTCCTGTTGTTCAACGTCGTGCTCGGCTTCTCGCCGTTTGCCGCGGTGCTCGCGCTCACCGTTCACGGCATCGGCGTCAAGGGCAAGCTGTTCGCCGAAGCGGTGGAGGAGATGGACACGAGCGCCGTTGATGCCCTGCGAGTTGCCGGCGCCAGCCGCCTGCAGGTGTTCCTGCACGCCGTGCTTCCGGGCGTGCGCAATACGCTGACCGCGCTCACCCTGTACCGCCTCGATGCTAACTTTCGCTCGGCCGTTACCCTCGGTGCGGTGGGGGGCGGTGGCATCGGCTTCCTGATCGACAACCAGCTCAGCGTATTCCAGTTCAAGGCTGTGACGACGTACATGATCGTGCTCGTAATCGTTGTCCTCGCTGTCGAGCGTATCTCCACCGAGTTGCGCACCCGCTTGGGCTGAGGGCGTTGGTGCGAGCGCCGCACCTGATGGCAGACTGGACACCAATGCCCTCGAAGGCCGTCCATCTCTCACGACACGCGGCGATCGCCCAGGCGTTGCGCGAGCAGATTCGTAGCGGCGAGCTGACGCCTGGCTCCCCGCTGCCCTCGGAGTCTCAGCTGACCGATCGCTTCGCCGTCTCCCGCGGAACGGTGCGCCAGGCGCTGGCGGCGCTGCGCGCCGAGGGTCTGATCGCCGGCGGGCGAGGCCGAGTTCCGGTGATTCGCCGCGCGGGACTGGCGCAGAGCTTTGACCAGCTCGTCTCCTTCTCGCTGTGGGCGCGCCAGATCGGCCGCAACCCATCGGCCCGGACGTTCGAGCTGACGCGGCGGCGGTGTGACCCCGAGGCTGCCGAACAGCTGGCGATCGAGCCCGGAGCGCCGATCTTCTTCTACACGCGGCTACGGCTGCTGGATGGAGCACCGGTGCTGGTCGAGCGCGCCACGTTCGTGGAGTCCGTTGGGCGTCTGCTGCTCGACTGCGACCTGGACGGCGGATCGGTCTATGAGCAGCTCGGGCAGCGTGGCGTCGAGTTCGCAGAGGCCCAGCAGACGATCTGTGCCATCGCCGCCGGCGCGGAGGACGCCGCGCTGCTCGAGGTGGCGCGACGCTCGCCGCTGTTGGAGGTCCGCCGCCGCGCCGCGGCACCGGACGGTACTCCGCTGGAGTGGTCGCGGGACCGCTACCGCGCCGACGCATTCGAGATCACCCTCCACAACCAGCACGCCTTGCCCGGAGCGGGCGTGGCACTGCGCGCCGCCCGCAACGATCACTGAATCGTCAGCTCACCGCAACCGCGGGCGAGGACCCCAACAGCGCGTCGAAGGTGGCAGGCGCGAGCCCGAGAGCGGTGGTCATTCCGATCCCGGAGACGATCTCGACCACGGCGACGCCAGGTAAAGGACGGGCGATCAGAAACGGATGCCCTGGCGCGGACGGGTAGACGCCATGCCACCGCTGTCTGACGGACAGCTTGTTTGCGCCCAGGAGCCCAGCCGCTTCGGTCAGCACCAGCTCGTCCAGGCGCTCTTCTCCGAAGGGGGAAACCGTGTCGCCGTACTGGTGGCTATCGCCGAGCAGCAGATCGCCGTCGGGTAGTTGGGTGATGATCAGGTGGACCCCAGCCTCGCTGAGCTCTGGACGCTCGGCGGCGAGCCGGTCTCCCAGCTGCTTGGATCCCGCCCGCTCGCTGTAGCCCGGGTAGCGCGGCAGGCTGAGGGCGGTGAGCAGAGCCGGCAGGTAGCGCCGGCCAGCCGGCGCGCGGACGCGGAGCATCTGCAGCTTGCATCGCGTCATCCCCGTCCGTCTGGGGGTGATCTCTGGCTCAAGCCAGTCGTGATCGGGCCCGGGGCACACAATTACCAGCGAGGCGCGGACCTGTCCAACCGAGGACTCGACGGCGCCGGTGTACACCGCTTGCACCGGTGCATTGAAGAGAACGTGAGCCCCCGGATCCCGGCTCAGAAGCGCAGCCAGCGCGGCCACCGCACGGCGCGGATCGACGCGCAGGTCAAGGCGGGCGTGTAGTCCCCCGACCAGACCTGCGGTTGGGATCGGGGCGAGCCGATCAACCTCGCGCGGCGTGATGAGGCGCCCGCCCCGCGCCGTGTCCTCAGCGATCTCCGCCATCACGGCCAGCTCGTCGTCGGCCCGCGCCGTTATCACCGTGCCTGCTTCGACCACCTCCAACCCGGCGCGTCGGCCGAGCTCGAGCCACCGCTCGCGAGCCGCCAGCGCGCACTCCAGCGGCGTCCCATCGGCCATGGCCGAGACGATTACGTGGCCGAAGTTACGCACGCTCGCCCCAACGGCCTCACCGCTGCGCTCCAGGACAGCGACGCTCAGCCTCCGGGCGCGGGCTTCAAAGGCGTAGGCGAGCCCGACGATACCGGCGCCCACGATGCACACGTCCGCTTCGATCGCCCGCACCGGTGTCATACTTGTCAATACAAGTGTACATGGGGCGCGCATTCGTGACCATTTTGTGGCCGCCTGATAGGCCGCCGGAGTGCGGGCGCTCGGCGCTTGTATAGTCAAGCGATGGAACGCTCGTTCCAGGCCAACGGGCGCCGCTACCGGGCCCCCGACCGCCCCACGCTGGCGATCTGTGCGGACGGGTGGGACCCCGCGTACGTCAACGACGCGCTGGCGCGCGGGCTGATGCCCCAGCTCAGCCGGGCGCTGGCGGGCGGTGGCACCTACGCGCTCGCTAAGGCTCAGGTACCTACCTTCACCAATCCCAACAACGTGGCGATCGTGACCGGGGTGAGCGCCGCCCGAAACGGGATCGCGGGCAACCATTATCTGGACGCCGAGGGCGACGAGGTCCAAGTGACCGATCCCGGGTTTCTGCGGGCCACCACGATTCACGCCGCCGCTGCGGCGGCGGGTGTGCCCGTGCTGTGCGTCACCGCCAAGGACAAGCTGCGCCGCCTGCTGGCCGCGGGCAGCGTCCCGGCATTCAGCGCGGAACTGGCCCACGAGCAGAGCCTTCCTGACGGCACGCCGATCACCGAGGTCGCGGGCAGGCCCAACCCCAGCATCTATGACTGGGAGCTCTCGCCGTACACGATCGACCTCGCGCTGGCGCTCGCCGAGCGCTTGCACGCACGCCTCGTCTACGCGTCGCTGACGGACTTCGTGCAGCACTCGGCGCCTCCGGGAGACCCGCTGGCCGATGCCTTCTACTGTGCCGTCGATGCGTGCCTTGGCCGTGCGCTCGACGCCGGGTTTGTGGTCGGGCTGGTCGCCGACCACGGGATGCGTCCAAAATCCAACGGTGACGGCAGCCCCAACGTCCGGTATCTGGACGAGGCGCTGCTCGCGGCGGGCGTCCAGGGCGCACGGACGCTGTGCCCGATCACGGATCCGTACGTAGCCCATCATGCCGCGCTTGGTTCGCTGGCCTGGGTGCACCTCGCCGACAGCTCCGAGCGCGACCGGGCTCGCGGCGCCCTTGCCGCGCTGTCCGGGGTGGAGGGGGTGCTGGACCGCGACGCCGCCGCCGCAAGCTTCGACCTGCCGGTCGACCGCATCGGCGATCTGATCGTGCTCGCCGACGCCGGCACGGTGCTGGGCCGCTCCCGTGAGACCCATGATCTCAGCGCGCTCCACGGCGCGCTGCGCTCCCATGGAGGGCTGCACGAGCGCACGGTGCCCCTAATCGTGTGCTCGCCGTTGGCGGAGGGTGCCGCCGACTGCGAGCTGCACAACCGGGACCTGCACGATTTGCTGCTGAACCGACTCTCGCAACGGTCCGGAGCTCTCTGACACCGTGAGCACCACCGCGTCGCTACCGGTCCGCTCTCCGTGGACCGAGGAGGTGGTCGGCGAGGCGCCGGTCAGCGACCCTGCACAAGTCACAACCACCCTGGACGCCGTGGCGGCCGGCGGCCCGCCCCTGCCGCGGCACGAGCGCGCCCGGATCCTGTTCGCCGTCGCGGAGCGACTCCGGGGCGAGGGCAGCGAACTCGCCCACCTGATCTCACTTGAGTCCGGACTGTCGCTGAAGGACACGCTCCACGAGGTGGGCCGCGCGATCGACGTATTCCGGTTCGCCGCGATGGAGGCGCTGCGCGACGACGGGGAGACGTTCGCGGGTGACATCTCCGAGCAGGGTCGCGACCGCCGCGCCCACACCCTACGGATCCCGGTGACGCTGGTCGCAGGCATCACGCCGTTCAATCATCCCCTCAACCAGGTCGCCCACAAGCTGGCGCCCGCGCTCGCAGTGGGCGCACCGATCTTGATCAAGCCGTCCGAGCGGACCCCCCTGACGGCGCTCCGCCTGTTCGAATTGCTCGCCGAGTCTGGGGCGCCCGCGGAGGCGGCCCAGATCGTGTGCGGCGATCCCACTGAGATCCTCACCGCCGTCCTGGCCCATCCGGCGGTGGCGGTGATCTCGTTCACGGGCGGGGTCCGCGTCGGCAAGGAGATCGCCCGGCGCCTCGGTTACCGTCGAGCGGTACTCGAGCTGGGTGGCAATGATCCGCTCATCGTGCTCGCCGACGCCGACCTGGACGAAGCGGCGCGCTTGGCCGTCTCGGGCGCCTTCGCCAATTCCGGGCAGCGCTGCACGGCGGTCAAGCGAATCATCGCCGTGGAGGAGATCGCCGACGAGCTGGCGTGGCGGATCGCCGCCGGCGCAGAGAGGCTGCGCTGCGGAGACCCATTAGACCCAGAGATCGACGTGGGAACCGTGATCGATGAGGCCGCCGCGATGGCGATCGAGGCGCGGATCAGCTCGGCGGTCAGCGACGGTGCACAGCTGCTGTGCGGCGGTGAACGCACTGGAGCACTCCTCAGTCCTGCGGTGCTCGACCACGTCCCCGCCGCTACCAACCTGGTAGCGCACGAGACGTTCGGCCCGGTGGCCCCCATCATCCGGGTAGGGGGAATCGACGAGGCGGTGCGCGTCGCCAACGGGACTCCTTACGCGCTGTCGGCCGGGGTCTGCACTTTTGACTGGCGCGCCATCGCCCGTTGCATCCGCGAGCTCCGCGCCGGCACGGTCAACATCCGCGAAGTGCCGGGCTGGCGCACCGAACTGACGCCGTTCGGCGGCATCGGCGACAGTGGCCTGGGAGTCAAAGAGGGCGTGCGCGAGGCGATGCGCGCGATGTCCTACACGAGGCTGTACACGTTGCCATGGGGGTGACCTGATGGACGATCCAAGCGCGGTTGAGAGCACGGTTGAGGACATCGTGGCGGCGTGCCGCTCGATGGTCGGCCTGCCGTATGACGGTGAGCCCGTCGATCAGCTCGAGCATGCGCTGCAATGCGCGGCCTTGGCCCGGCTGCACGGAGATGACGAATTCGTGGTGGCCGCGCTGCTGCACGACATAGCTCGGGCGCCAGCGGTGGCCGGGATTCCCTATGACGGACCGCACGAGCACCACGGCGCGACGGCGGCTCGGTGGCTGAAGCCGCGCGTCGGCGCCCGGGTGGCCTGGCTGGCCGAGCAGCACGTCGCAGCCAAGCGCTACCTGGTGGCCACCGACCCCGGTTACGCCGACAGACTCACCGAGGTATCGGCGCGGACACTGACGGCCCAGGGAGGCCCGATGAGCCCTACCGAGGTGCAGGCGTTTCGCTCTCACCGCGACTGGCGCTTGGCGCTGATGCTGAGAGCGATCGATGATCAGGGCAAGGTCCCCGGCGCCAGGGTCCCCGGAATCGATGACTACCACGGCGAGTTGCGCCGCGTGGTAGCCGGCCATCGCGGCGCGGCCGGCTGAGACCGTAACCCCGGCTGTGGGTTACCGGCGGAGCCCCAGCCGCACCGGGCCCCGGGCGGTGCGAATGTCGACAACCGCGCCGCCCTGGGTTACCTCGATCCGCTCCTCTTCGACGAGCGTGTGGGCGGCGCTACGGACCGAAGACATGTGGGCACGGAAGTTCTGGGGGTCGAGGGCCCGAGCCACCTCCGAGGGACAGATCGTCTTGTCCTCGCCTCTTTGCGCCAGCAGCTCGAGGATCCTTCTTCGCACCGTGGGTGCCTCGATTTCCATTGGTCCAGGCTAGCCAGCGCTCCGCCGGAGTCGATCGTCCCGCACGCGCGTCATCGCCTGAGGCTCACGCCGGGCCGTGATCTCGTCACCGCCACGAGCTACCTCAAAACCATACGCCCGGGCTAGCACGCCAAGCTCGACGCATCATGCGCCGTCTATGGCGCATGACGCCGAGCTCCCCATGTCCACGACCTCACCTCGGCGGGGCTCTGGTGACAAGTGAAGAGCGACCGGCGAGTGACATTTTACGCCTGAACTGTGACGACCTCGTGCCAATCCCGCGCCGAAGGTGCAACAACGCGCGGTCTCAGGCTGACTTGGCCTCGACGGTAACGCACAATCGCCGGGATGACGCGCCCGGCCGCCCCCGCTCCCTCGGATCCTCCCGAGTCGGCGAAGCACGTTCGCAAGCGATGGCTTGGGAGGACCGACGAAAACGGCGAGCCGACCTATGGCTCGGAGGTCGACGTGAACGACGAGTGGTTCGACACGCCGCCGGCCTGCCTCGATGGGAATCCGCAACGGCTGTGTCATCCGCTCGGGTTCCGGGAACGCAACCCGTCCGAGCTCGAGCTTGGGGTTCTGCTCGGCGGACACGATCGCGGCGTGTGCCAGGTCATCGTCGACGAGCACGACGCCGAAGTGCACGTGCGCGTGCTCGTGTGCCAAGCCCCGCCGGCCAGCCTGCTCAGCGCGCGACCGCGAGCCGCGCTCGCCGAAGCCGCGTCTATCGCAACGCCCGCGACGAATACGCGCACATCCGCGAGCTCCGTAGAACGAACCCGATAGCCGCCCATCTGCGCGCGCGACGCTTCGAGCTCGGACTCACTCAGGAGCAGGTCGCCGCCGCCGCCGACACGTCCCATACCGCCATCTCGCGCCTCGAGAACGGGACGCACATGCCCCAGCTGACCACTCTGCGTCGGATCGCCGCCGTGCTCGACGAGGAGCTGCTGCTGTGCTTTCAACGCATCCAGGACGGCCAGCTCGAGCGTGAGTTCGCCGCTGGCCTCCCCTAGCCAAGGCTATGGGAACGCCGAGACGACTCCCACCGCGCGCCCGTCAAACGAAGTCAAACGCGGATCACGGCAACGAAAAAGGCCCCCGATCGCTCGGAGGCCTTCGTGTCCAGCTGATTTGCAGTAGCGGGGGCGGGATTCGAACCCGCGACCTTCGGGTGCGGGAGCACAAGGGTCGTATCTAGATGCCTAGTTTGCTGCATCACGATGCAGTAGCATTTGCATCATGCGCACCACACTCACCCTGGCCGACGACGTCGCCGCCGCCGTCGAGCGACTCCGGCGTGAGCGGTCGATCGGCATGAGCGAAGCCGTCAACGAGCTGGTCCGCGCCGGGCTCGCCATACAGAGGAAACCGGCAGCGCCGTTTCAGCAGAAGTCCCACGACCTCGGCCGTGGGCTCGACTTCGACAACGTCGCCGACGCGCTCGAGACCCTCGACGGACCGTCGAGCAGCTGATGCTGCTGGACGCAAACCTTCTGCTCTATGCCGTTCACGAACGCGCCGAGCAACACGAGCAGGCCGCAACGTGGATGACCGAAAAGCTCAACGGCCCGGTTCGCATCGGGTTTCCGTGGCAGAGCATCAACGCTTTCCTGCGCATCTCGACCCACCCTCGCGCCTTTCAACGACCGCTTGCGCCCCCCATCGCATGGGAGCGCGTCACCGATTGGCTCGCCTCGCCGGTCGCCTGGGTCCCCCAACCCGGCCCCGAGTATCCACAGATCTACGGCGGACTCATCGCCACGCACAACGTGCACGGGAACCTGATCCCCGACGCCGCCCTCGCCGCCCTCGCCATCGAACACGGCGTCACGCTCGCATCCACAGACACGGACTTCGTACGGTTCCACGGACTCCGATGGGAGAACCCGCTCGAGGAAAAGCCCCGCTAGGACTGTCAGATGCCCGCGGCTCGCGCTACCGAGGGTGCCGGCTACCCGCGCGAGGGAGGGCAGACGAAATCGGACTCCGAGATGCGCGCCGCACAACGGGAGCAGGGCAACGCTGGTGGCGAAGCCGCAGATTTCGTCTAAACGCTCAGGTGGTCGCGCGGTCCGCTGCGGCCTTGGCGATCGTCGGGTAGTCGTAGGCGGCGTCAGGATGGGCGCGGACGGCCGAATCGAGCGCGGCGGCGTCTCGACCGACGAGTATCCGCCAGGCGCCTGCTCTGATTCCGTCGAGGATGGTGCTGGCCGCGGCGGCTGCGCTGAGCGGAGCGTTGTCACGGAACTCGCTCTCGCGTCGTGCAAGTAGTTGGCGAAGGTCGTCAACCGAGGCGTCCGCGGCGAGCATCCCGGCTCGGACGAGCTTGACGCGCCCCTCTGGCGGGACCAGCGCTTGAACCTGTGCATCGCTTAGCGCGTCCGGCTCGTTGTGTCGGTGGGCGCGGCGGGTGTTGGCGATGATGTCGGTGCCGACATGTCCGGGTATCACGACCGCGGCGCGAACGTGTGGGGCGTGTGTGCGGAGGTCTTCGATCAGCGCTTCGGTGAAGCCCTTTACGGCGAACTTAGCGGTTGCGTAGGCGGTGTTAGGCATGTTTGGGCCGAGGGTCGCCCAGAACCCGTTGACGCTGCTGGTGTTGACGAGCACGCCTTGCTCGCTGGCGATTAGTAAGGGCAGGAAGGTTCGAGAGCAGTAGTAGACGCCCCACCAGTCGACCGCGAACGTGCGCTCCCACTCCTCCCGGCTCGCGGCGAGGAAGCTCGCACCCCCGCCGATCCCCGCGTTGTTGAACATTAGGTCGACGTGCTGGGTTGTGTGGCGTGTGAGCAACTCGTCGCGGAACCGCTGCACATCGGCCTCGTTCGAGACGTCGCAGACGTGGCCGCTGACGATTGCACCCTGTGTAGTTCGTTCCTGGGCGGCGCCGGCTGTGTCCGCGATCGACTCGGCGTCCCAGTCGCAGGCCGCTACCGAGCAGCCGGCTGTCGCGAGTTGGAAGACCAGTTCACGGCCGATGCCCGAGCCGCCACCTGTCACCACCGCGAGCTTGCCGGCGAAGGACTTCATGTCTTGCCGCCGGCCCGCGTAGCGAGGTCGAACATCTGGATGAGGTTCCGTGTGTAGCCGTCGATGTCGAATTGCGGGTCTGCGCTCAGCCGTGCCGGGGCGGCGTCGATCGCGGCGCGGATGGCGATCGCGACGGACTGCGGATCGAAGTCGGCGCGCAGGTCGCCGGCATCCTGGAAGCGGGACAACAGCTGCGCCAGGGCGTGGACGCCCTCGTGTAGCTCCCGGCCGGGAACGCCGCGCGGCTTGTCTTCGGCGATGCGGTGGCGTGCGATCTCGACGATCGTGATCAGCTGATTGCGGTGCTCGCGGATGAACACGAGGTTTGACCCAATGTAGGCACGCAGCATTCCCGGGCCGGTCGGCTCCGCGGTGATCCGGGGGAGCATGTAGTCCCTGGCCTGCTGGATCACGGCGCGCGCTACCTCGGTGATCAGCTCCTCCTTGCCGGCGAAGTGGTAGCTGATCAGACCTCTGCTGATCCCGGCGCGCTCGGCGATCCGCCCGAGCGATGCACGGGCGTAACCCTCCTCGGCGATCGTTTCGGTCGCGGCGTCGACGATCTGTGCGCGGCGTGCCGTTTCGATGAACGTCCGGTCGGATTCAGCCTTACCTGGCTGCATGGCCAGGAATTTATCATAACTGCCAGAAAAGTGCTACAGTCAGCCAAGGTTGCGACCGCAAGCCGCCACTCAGAAATCCCCGCTGATCGAAGTCGCCGGCATCGTCCTGCCGCTGGTCGCCTATCTGGTGCTGAAGCAGATCGCTGGCAACGACACCGTCGCGCTGGCCGTGGCCGAGGCGATCCCGTGCGTTTGGATCGTCACGATGATGGCCCGCACGAAGAAGTTCCAGCCGCTCGCGCTGGTGCCGCTGATCGTGTTCGGGATCGCGCTGCTGATCACACTGCTGTCCGGCGGGAGCACGCTGCCGCTGAAGCTCCGCCGCGGCTTCCTGACCGGTGGTATTGGCATCGCCTGCCTGGTCTCGCTCGCGCTCCGCCGCCCGCTGCTGGAGGTTCTAATGCCGTTCTTCGTGCGCCTGCGCCGGATCCCTGAACGGCAGGCGAAGCTGCTCACCGACACCGACGTGGGGCACCGGCTGCTGATCGGGATCACGGCGCTCATCGGCATCTTCTGTGTGGTCGACGCGACGTTGCAGGTGATCCTCGCGGTCACCGTCTCGACCTCGACCTTCCTGGTCGCTTCCAAGATCGCGCGCTACCCGCTGATCGCAATCGGCCTGTTCGTCGGCTGGATCTACGTCCGACACTCCGGGATCGTCGCCGAGCTCAAATCGGCCCAGCAGTCAATGTCGACCCCGGAACCACCGCCGCGGTCAACCAACTGACCGCCGGCCGCACGCCGCGCACCCGCCCCGCGTCCACCCCGGGTCACAGCGGCCAGTCGGCCAAGCTAGCGCCGCTCCGGTTCCGACTCGCGAATCGTCGCGCCGTGAGTCGCGTCCCTGCACCGAACGGAAACCGCGCCTGTCACCGACGACTGCTTCGGGCAAGACGGCGTCCGATTTCCTGCCACTAGTCCCGTTCGGCGAAGGACAACACCGCAATTGACGTGCCGTCGAGCTGCACTGCGCATCGCCACGAACAAGCCGCTCGGGGCCCCCGTGTGAATGTCCACGACCGGGAAGCCGGGCGTACCCGTCGGGGAAGCAGAGCGGGGCCTGAACCCACCCGCAGTTCGCGCCCTGCTCGTCGCCAACCGAAGGTGTGGGGCTGGGTCGGCCGACAGGCGCCCACCGACCCAGACGCTGCTGGTTACCGCCTGATCCGCAGGCCCGCGCTAGCGGAGATCGTCGGTGACGGCGTCCGTGGACGGTGCTGATGATCTCGCTGCTATCGCGTCCCTGGAGGTGGATACTGGTGATGCCGAGGTTGGCGTGGTTGGTTGGGACGTGCGTTGCTATTCGAACCCAGCCGCCACTCCTCGTCCGAACCGTGCGGCACGCTGCCCCTGATGGCGAGCGAGAAGCCTGCTGCTGCCACCGTCACCGACCCCGATGGGCGGGAAGTCGTGCTTCTTTCCGGATCTGGGAAGACAAGATCTCGCGCGACCATCCCGAGCTGGTCGATCATCTCGAAGCCGTAATGGAGACCGTCGCGGAGCCGGATCACGTCGAGCCGGACGCGCTTGCCGACCGAACGCGGTTCTACCGGCGTGGCGTCGGACCAAGCCGCTGGCTGATGGCGGCCGTAAGCTATGAGCAGCAGCCGGCGCGGATCATCACCGCGCTGGCCAACCGGAAGGATCCCAAGCGATGGAAGCCGTGAACATCCGCATCGGACCGCTGACCTTCGACCACGCCGACTATGACGCCGACGGCGACGTCCTCTACCTGCACGTCGGCCAGCCGCAGCCCGGCGAAGGCGAAGAAACGCCCGAGGGACACGTCCTTCGCTTCGCCCCGGGCACGCAGGAGATCGTTGGCTTGGCCGTCATCAACGCGCGTCAGGTCTTGAATCGGGACGGGCGCCTTACCGTGACGGTTCCCGAGACGGTCGAGGCCACCGCCGACGAACTCGCCCCAGCACTCCAAGCCGCCTGACACCACCGCGAGGCCCTGCAGCCCGCGGGTCAGTCCTGCAGTTCGAGGAGCTCCTGGTAGAGCGCCAGTGACGCGTCGGCGATCCGCTTGGTGATCGCCTCCACGCCTGGTCCGGCGGTGACCACCGGGAGCCATACCTCGCCGGTCCGCTGAACGTTGACGTCAAGCGATCGCGCGATCCGGTCAAAAGCACTCTGCGACCCCTCTGGGCGGCCAGAGCGATCGACCGCGCCACAGCCGTCCGTGATGAAGAGTCGTTGCGCGCGGTGCACGACGATCACACGGACCGGGTCGGCGGGGCCATAGCGAAGGTCGGTTTCGACCGCCTCCTTGTGGACGCTCTCTCTCGCGTGCAGAAGTTCCTTCGCCTCGCGTTGCCGGAAATGCTCGGCCCAGCCCGCGGGGGTCGCGTCGTAACCCGTGTCTCGCAGCTCCGGGTCGGCGCGATGGTCGAGCAGCAAGTGAATCATTTCGAGGTTGCCGCGCATCGCCGCCTCGTGCAAGGGGGAAGTCCGCTCGAGCGCGTTGACGTCGAAACCGAGCTCGATCAGCAGCGCGACCGCTTCGAGCTTTCCATGCTCGGCGGCCGCGATGATCTGACCGGGTCGACGCGCGATCGCCTGCTGGAGCAGCGTCGGATCGGCCGTTCTCATCGCCTCGGTCCGATCGCGGTCACCGTCGCCGCAGGCGGCCAGAAATAGGTCGACATCATCGAGCGCCGAATCTGCTCCAGCGGCTCGGAGCATCTCCACCACCTCGGGGTTGCCGCCACGCGCCGCCTCCTGCACGGGTGTGCGGCCCTCGTAGATCGGGTGCCGGGTTCCGGTCCCGTCTGGGTCGACGCCGAGCTCGAGCAGGCGGCGAACCCGCGACGTCAACCCCAGTCCTGCGGCGGGCATGATCAGGTTCTCGAGCAGCTGTCTGGGCGACGCGAGCCGCTCGCCGAACAGGCGATACCACCGCCCACTGCCCTCGCCCCGCCCGAGCCCGAACTCGAGCAGCAGCTCGAGCCACTCCTCGCTTGGATCCCCCGCCTGGTTGTACAGGCCCTGTCCGTCGTTGGGGTCAGCGCCGCGTTCGAGCAGCAGCCGCGCGAGCGCGAGTCTCTGCTCGTGGGCCGGTGGCCCGTTCTCGCCGCCCCCCAGCGCGCCCGTCAGCGCCGTGAACGGCGGGCACAGCCCCTCCCACAGATAGCCGGCATTCGGATCAGCGCCATGGTCGAGCAGCAGCCGCGCCGTCTCGAGCGCGGAGCGCTCGGGCGGCGCGTCACCCACCCGGGAGTAGGCGAGGTAGAGCAGCGGCTCCCACTCGAACGGACCGCCGCGCGCCCCGGCGAGCGCCGGATCCCGCCCGAGCATCACACAGGCGGCGTCCACAGCACCGGCGGCTGCCGCCGCGTGGATCGTCGCACGACTCAGCTCAGGGCTTCTGGCCAGCATCTGGCGGGCCGCTGCGATCCGCTCCGGCTCGTCGTTTCCGTAATTCAGGCACGCGAGCCGGAGAAACTCGTCCGCCGGCGTGACCCCCGGCGGCGCGTGGTGCGGCGAGCGCGTGAGCTCCTGCGTGCTCTCCAGAAACGACTTCAGCTTAGGCCAGCTCTCGAAATCGAATCTACGCGCGACCACGAGCAGCGCGTCGGCGTGGCTGAATGCCTGGAGCTCAGGTGATCCATGCTCGGCGCTGGCGAGGCGAGGATGGAACTCGCGCACGACGTCCGCAGCACCAGGGTCACCGGAACGGACAGCGCGCGCGAAGGACTTGGCGCCGTTCCTCAGCTGCTCGAGATTGGCATTACCGGGAAGACCGCGGGGTGGCACGATGGCCTCCTTTCGCAATAGCCCGGGGTCCGCATCTCGAGCCGGAAAGGAGACAGGCAAGAAATGAGCACGACTAGCCAACTCAGGTGGGCTTCGCCCTTTCCGCGGACCGGGTGCGCCCTGCGCGCTCCCCGATCATAAACCGCCGCTCGCCGCTTCATACACCCCGCGGCCCGAATCCATCCGGGACACCGCGTTCGCGCCTCCTCAATCGGACCATCCACACCCACGAGCGCCTTTAACAAAGATGCCCAGGAGGGGATCCGCTCGTCCAGTCAAGCCGTGGTTTGGAGGCGAAGGCGATCGTCGGCGGGATGCACGGAGTCCGCGGAAGGCGGGTTGCTAACGGGCGGCCCTGCCGGGTTCTGGTGGGGAGCAAAGCAGGTGGTCCTAACGTTGCGCGGCATGCCCAGCGGTCGTCTGGGCCGGGCAGCGTCCCTGCGGTCGCCCGCATGCGTTGAAGTCGCAGGTCCGGCACCACCAGGCCATCGATGCTCCCGTCTTGCGCGCGGCGACGCGGGCGGTCACTCGGGCCTCGATCACCTTCGCGAGTAGACCCTCAAGCGTCGCGGCTTCCTTTTCATCGAGGCCGCGGGTGGCCTCGCGCACCACAGCGTCTCGCGCTGCCCGGGCCGCGCGAGCCCGGTGACGGCCGTGCGCGGTCAAACGCACCTCGACCCGGCGGCGGTCGGCCGCGTTGCGGCGCACCGCGAGCCCCTTCGCCTCCAGCTGGCTGACCAGCCGGACTGCACCCGAGTGCGTCAGTCCGAGCGCGTCCGCCAGGCGGCCGACGTGAGAGTCGTCCATGAACTCCGCGAGTGCCAGGAGCGCCGCAGTCGCGCTGCCGGTGAGTCCCGATGCCCCCTCCAGTGCCGTCACGGCTTCCTCGGCGAGGTTCAGCGTGAGCGACGCCAGCAGGTTCTCCAGCCGAGGATGTGTCGAGAGCGTTATGGGCGGGTATTATATGAGTCGCTCATATAATGCGAGGAGGAAATTCACCCATGGCAGCCAGCTACGCGAAGAAGAACCTTCGAGAGGTCAAGGACTCCGCGGCTGAGCACGGGCTTTCAGCCTCTCAGGAGGCGCGGTTCTTTCAGCGGGACTTGGGCGCCGAGCAGACCGGGATGAACTACCTCATCGTCAAGCCCGGGCAGCGCGAGGCGTTCGCGCATCGCCACCGCAGCGCCGAGGAGATCTACGTGGTCATCGGCGGCGCCGGCCGAGTCAAACTCGACCACGAGCTCGTCGACCTGGGGCCGCTCGATGCCGTACGCGTCAGTCCCGGCGTGGCACGGTCCTTCGAAGCCAGTTCCGACGGGCTCCAGATTCTCATCTTCGGACCGCACGTAGAGTCCGACGGAGAGATGGTCGAGGACTTCTGGGGCGAATAGCCCAAGCTCAAGGCGCTCACAACGGGGCCAGCTAGTCGCTACGAGTGCCGTCGCCGGCTTCCTTGCGTTCCGCGCAAGCGGGGCCGGTGACCAGTCGTCCGACCAAGCGGGTCCCTACACCGAAGCGGGACTCTGGATAGTCGCTCGCCGGGGCGGTTGCCGACTCCGTCCCGACGCCATGGATGCGATCGGTAATGTAGTCGTGCAGTTACGTAACCGAGTCGCTACACTGGTCCTCGTGGAAGAGATGCTCAAAGCGCTTGCCGACCCCCGTCGCCAGCAGATCTTGCGCTTGGTCTGGAACGCCGAGCACGCGGCCGGGGAGGTCGCGGCCCAGTTCGAGGTCAGCCGTCCGGCAGTGTCCAAGCATCTGCGGGTCCTCCGCGAAGCGGGGCTGATCGAGGAGCGCCGAAACGGTACGCAGCGCCTGTATCGAGCGCGACAGCAGAGCCTCGAGGACGTGAGGCGGTTCGTCGAGAGTTTCTGGGACGACGGCTTGGCGGCGGTCAAGCGCGCGTCAGAGGCAGACGCGCGGGCGCGACGGAACCTCCCGCGATGACCGAGGCGACCGGGGCGATCGTCCGCGAGATCTTCATCGAGGCGCCGCCAGAGGACGTGTTTCCCTACTTCACCGATGCGAAGAAGATGGTCGTCTGGAAGGCGGTCAGCGCCGAGATCGATGGGCGGCCGGGCGGGGACTTTCGCATCGACGTGACCGGCGCGGGCGATGTTGCGCACGGCGCGTTCCTGGAGATCGAGTCGCCGCACCGGGTCGTGTTCACCTGGGTGTGGGAGGCGCCCGATGGAACGCCCGACCCGCGCGGCTCGATCGTCGAGGTCACGCTGACGCCCGAGGGCGACGGCACGAGGCTACGGCTCGTGCACAGCGGCGTGTCGGCCGCACGGCAGGAGCGCAGTGCCGCGGGGTGGGACCACTACCTGACCCGCCTCAAGCTGGCCGCCGCTGGTCAGGACCCAGGGCCCGATCCGTGGGCCGGCATCCCCGGCGGCGCGACGACCTAACCCCACAGAAAGGGCAGCGATGGACACCGAACGCAACAAGGCTAGCCTCCAGCTTCTCTACGACAAGGTGATGAACGGGCATGACGTCGACGCGGCCGACGCGCTGATCACGGTCGACCGCCCCGACCACGACCCCACCTTTCCGCCTGAGTTCACGACCGGGCGAGAGGGATTCAAGCGGCTGTTCACGATGCTGATCGGAGCGTTTCCGGATCTCCGGTTCACGACCACGTTCATGGTCGCCGAAGGCGACATGGTGACGTCGTTCAACGCGGTTCAGGGAACGCACCGGGGCGAGTTCATGGGAATCCCGCCGACGGAGAAGTCGTTCTCGGTCAACAACGCTGATGCATGTCGGTTCACCGACGCCGGGCTGATCTGCGAGCACTGGGGCCTGATCGACGTCGCCTCGATGATGCGCCAGCTCGGCGTCGCGAGCTGAGGACAGGCAAGGTCAAGACGAGGAGGATCTGATGGCGATCGCAGTGCTGGCTGAAACACCGGACATGACTGCCGCGCAGTTCGACGCGGCTGCCGCCGAGGCCGGGCTGAGCGGGCCGCTGCCGGAGGGGTGCCTCGTGCACATCGCCGGGACCGGGCCGGACGGATCGACATGGCGGGATCTGAGCGTTTGGGAGACACCCGCTCAGGCAAAACAGTTCATGGACGAGAAGTTGCGGCCGGCAATCGATCGGGCCGGAGCCACGGCGGTCTGGGGACCGCCCGTGACCTGGACCGTGCACAAGCTGATCGTCTGAACTCGACAGCCCACGTGCGCCGCCAGAAACCTGTCCGAATAACGATCCCTGATCGCGTATGGTGGCCTCGGAAATTGGCGCCCGCGCAAGCTGAAGCTCCAGCGTCTCATATACCCCGCTCGCTGAATTTGGCAGTAAGCCCCGGCCAAACGGACGCCACGAGGATTCTCTATCGCCTGCGACCGCGCCGAGTTGAAGCGCCCGGACGATGCGTGCGGCGTCAGGAAAGCGGGGCTGGGCGTCGGCGCTGCGAGAGACGTCGTATTCGCGCCAATACCAGGACGTACACGTCGCCCGTAAAGAAAGCTCGGCACTCGTCAGCTGAGCCGGTCGAGGCGACTGACTGATCGCTATTTCCTGCCGGTGGACCGGCCGGACTCGTTCGCGACCGTTCTCGGGACAAGAAACCGGGACAAAATCTCGCGCATGGCTGAGCCGTTCAATAAGAAGCCCCCTATATTTGGAGGGTTTTTCTTTATAGCGGGGGCGGGATTCGAACCCGCGACCTTCGGGTTATGAGCCCGGTTTGGCCCGTCCGCGAGGTCCGGGTTGATGTCGGTGAACGCCCGTAGATACAGGGGTTTCGGCAGTTCTGCGGTGTCGTCGTGACGACCGCGAATCGGCCCATTCGGAGCCGTTCGTTTGACAAATGTTTGACACGGAGGCGTCAGCGCCTCGAAGTCCAGCCAGAACTCGACGCCGGTTTGGCTCGGCTCGGGTATCCGCACGCCGGCTAATAGCGGAGCTCCGGCGTGATCTGCTCAGCAAGCACGCGCGCCTCGGCGGCCAGCATGTAGTCGCTCAGCTCCTCGTGGCCCTCGTCCTCATGCCAGCGGCCGAGCACGCGCAGCGCGTGGAGCAGCTGCGACTGGGCGGCCGTTGTTTGATCCGAATGCGCATACTGCTCGGTGCAGCCGAGATAGGAAGATGGCGCTTCTCTGTCGATCGATTGGCCCTGAGGCGGAAGGCAACACTTGCGGTCGGGGCGCGGGGTCGGATGCCCGCGGTCCGACCGCAAGTACCGCGACCGAAACCATTGGGTCCAGTGACGCGTTCGTCCCGGGCGGTGCGCTCCCCAGGGGGCAGCCCGGCCGGCCGGATGCGGCCCGCTGCGGCGCCCGTGTTCAGCGAGATGCGGTCGTGGCCGAAGATACTGTTTGACCCGTGCGCATCACCCACCTGAGCATCCGCAACTGGCGCCACTTCCACGAGGCCGACTTCAAGGTCGCCGAACGCTTGTTCATCGTCGGTCCCAATGCCTCTGGCAAGTCGAACCTACTCGACGCAGCCCGGTTCTTGCGCGACGTGGCAAGCGAGGGCGGTGGGCTTCAGGCCGCGCTCAGCGCCCGTGGCGGCCTCTCACGGGTCCGGAACCTCAACGCCCGTAACTTCAACCACGGCCGCTTGCTCATCCAGATCGCAGTGGGTGACAACGACGGGCCGCGCCTCTGGGAGTATCGCCTCGAATTCGGCGCCGAGCGGGGGGGCCGCCATCGACCGGTCCTGTCTGAGGAGACGGTGCGAGAGCAAGGCGAGGTCCGCCTGCGGCGGCCCGATGCGGACGACCACAGGGATCCAGAGCGCCTGACGCAGACCGCGCTTGAGCAGGTGAACTCCAACCAGCCGTTCCGCGAGCTCGCGACGTTCCTCGCCGAGGTCAGATACCTCCATCTCGTTCCCCAGCTGGTCCGCGATCCGGAGCGGCGCGGCTCGGTCGCGGACGACCCGTTCGGCAGCGACTTTCTCTCGAGGATCGCGCGCACCTCGCCGAGGACGCGCGACGCGAGATGCGCCGAATCAACGAGGCGCTCCGGCTCGCCGTCCCGCAGCTGCAGGAATTGACGCTCGACCGCGACGACGAGGGCCTGCCGCACCTGGTCGCCAGCTACCAGCACTGGCGCCCGCACGGCGCGCGCCAGGACGAGCGAGACTTCTCGGACGGGACACTGCGACTGATAGGACTGCTGTGGGCGTTGCAAGAAGGCGGCAGCCAACTCTCGGACCGGTCCTGCTCGAAGAGCCGGAGCTCTCGTTGCACGCGTCGGTCGTCAAGACGCTGCCGACGCTGCTGCACCGGGCCGCACACCGCGGACGCCAGGTGCTCGTCAGCACGCACGCAGAGCAGATTCTCGAAGACGAAGGGTTGGGCCTGGACGAGGTCGTGCTGTTGCTCCCAGACCGTGAGGGAACGCGAGTCGCGCTCGCGTGCCGATCTTGGCGACGACGTGCGCGGCGAGATTGAGGCCGGACTAACGCTCGCCGAGGCGGTTCTCCCCCGGACGGCCCCGGATCGCCTCGAGCAGCTCGCGCTGGCCGTGCTGTAGTGCCCGTCCTCACCGTCGTCGAGGGAGACTCAGACCTCGGTTTCGCGCAGGCCGCAATCAACGCGGCGGGGGCCGTGCCCGGCACTCCGGTCGTGCAGCACGGACATGGACAGCTCGATGCGCGCCTACGCTCTCACTGGAACCGCGGCTCGAACGCCACCGAGATGCTCGTGTTGAGAGATCTCGATCCGACGCCGGGATCCACGCGATGTGCAGTCGACGCGGCCGCTTCTCTCATCCGACCTCGTCAGCATGCGCCATCGTTGTGCCTGCGGTTGGCTGTGCGCGAGATCGAGTCACGGGCAATGGCAGACGTGGACGCGTTCAGCGCGTTCTTTGCCGTACCCAGCCGCCGCCTGCCGCACAATCCCGATGCCCTCCCCGATCCGAAGGCCACGCTCGTTGCCCTGTGCGGACGCTCGAGACGGCGGGAGATCCGCGACGGCATTGCCCCGCGACCGGCGTCAGGACGGACGTCGGTCCGGAATACGTCGCGCTCCTCACGAGCTGTGCCCGCGCGTGGAACCCCGTCACGGCCGCGGAGCGGTCTGACAGTCTTCGGCGCGCCCTCGATGCGATCCGCGCGCATGTCGTCTACGGACGCTGGCGCGCCAGATAGTCTCCCACTGGGATGGAGGGGTATGAAGGACGCTTGAACGTAGATCAGCCCGTCGGAGCGAGAGCCGCTCGACTACCTAAATCGACACCTGCCCGACCACGAGCCGCACCCGTAGCGTGAGCAAACCTCGACTTCGTCATCGACGGCGTCGCGTGCGAGGTCAACATGCTCGACCTCGTGCCAAAGGTTGCTCCTCGGGGATGGAGTTGAGATCAACAGCCGGTGGGAGCGCGGCTGACAGGCCTTCGCATCCACCGAATACGCTGACGCGGTGACCTTCCTCGAGGCAGCAATTGTGATCCTGCGCGAGGCCGACCGGCCGCTCACGAACCACGAGATCACCGAGCGGGCGCTGGCTCGGGGCCTAATTCAGACCGCGGGCAAGACCCCGGAGGCGACCATGAGCGCGGCGCTCTACGGTGCGTCGCCGGACGCAGGGCTGCGCCGCGACTTCCGGCCCGGTCGTCGACGGGCGGCTCGAGGGTCGGTGCGTTGGACGTATGCCGCCGAGCCGTCCAGAACGACGGCGGCAGCACACGGCAGAACCTGAGTGCGGCAACGCGCCTGCACTTCGCGCGAGTAATGATGAGAAGCTCGCCGACATCGCCCGGCAAACTTCTCTGAAGTCGTTGCGGTCGGCTGATCGACGTTGCGGATCGATACGTTTTCTGGAGTGCGGAGGCAAATCGCTGACACCGGGGACCGAGTCGAGGGTTGCCGGGTCATGATCATCAGATCGAGGTTCGACATCGGCCGTGATGTTCGCCTGCCGCAGCTAGTCTCCGCTCGTCGGCCGGCGTCGTCGGGGTGATCCCCGTGGCGCTCGCCACCACCGCCGCCACGCTCGGCTCGATCGCTCCGGGCAGCCGGGTGATCGTCCGTGACCTCGAATGGCAGGTCTTGGCGGTCGAGCGCCAGGCGATCGGAACCCAAGCGATCATCCGCTGCATCGGTCGGTCCGAGCTGGTCGCCGATCGGCCGGCCGTGTTCTACTCCGAACTGGACGCGATCGAGCCCGAGGATCCCGCCCGGACGAGCTTTCGACTCGACACGACGCCGCGCGGGATCGAGACGCGGCTGGTACTGGAGTCGGTGATTCGGCGCACGCCAGTCCCCATCTCCGACCACTCGCTCACCGTCGGCCAGGCGATGTTGGCCGACGATCTCCCCTACCAGCGCGAGCCGTTTCGTGTCGCGATGGAGCAGCTTCAGCCCCGGCTGCTGATCGCCGACGCGGTCGGCCTCGGGAAGACGATCGAGGTCGGGATGCTGCTGTCAGAGCTCCAACGCCGGGGTCGAGCGGCGCGGATCCTGGCGGTCGTGCCCCGTCACATACTCGACCAGGTGCAGCACGAGCTGTGGTGCCGGGCCGGCGTGCCGCTCGTGCGGCTGGACTCAGAGGGGATCCAGCGGCTGCATCAGCGAATCCCCGCCGACCGCAACCCATTCACCTACTTCAACCGGGTGATCGTCTCGATCGACACAATCAAGAACCCGTCTCGGTATCGCCACCACCTGGAGAAGGTGCGCTGGGACGCGGTCTGGATCGACGAATCCCACAAGCTCGTCAACCGAGGGACGCTCAACAACCAGCTCGCGCAGGTGCTGGCGCCCAACGCCGACGCGCTGCTCTTGACCTCTGCGACGCCCCACAACGGCAAGGCGGCGGCGTTCGCGGAGCTGGTCGGGCTGCTTGACCCGACCGCGGTGACCGACCCCGAAGCGATGACCCCGGCCGACATCGAGCACCTCGTGGTGCGCCGACATAAGCACTCGCCCGGCGTCGAAGCCGCGATCGGGGACCGCTGGGCCGAGCGTGCCGAGCCGCTCCCGGTCCCCGTCGCGCCCACCGCCGAGGAAGAGGCGGTGTTCGCCGAGCTGGCGGCGACGTGGACCGGACCCGACGTGACGGCGCCCTGCTCCGATCGGCTGTTTCCGTGGACGCTGCTCAAGGCAGGGCTCTCCTCGCCGGCGGCGCTGATCGAGACGATCGAGAATCGCGTCCGCAACCGCGGATTCGCGCCGCTCGCGGACTCGGATCGGCCTGTGGCCGACGACGAGGAGACGGCGCTACGACGTCTGCACCGCCTCGCGGGTGCTGCGCTCGACAGCTCGCCGGCCAAGCACGCGGTGCTCGTCTCGGTGCTTCGCGAGCTCGGCGTGAGCAGCCGGAGTGACGTTCGCGTCGTCGTCTTCTCCGAGCGGATCCGCACACTCGGGTGGATCGCCGATGGCGTGCGGAGCGCGCTGGGGATGACCGAGGAACAAGTGCAGACGTTCAGCACCGACGAGCCTGAGGACAAGCAGCAGCGAATCGTCGAGGACTTCTCGATGGCATCGAAGCCGATCCGCGTGCTCGTGACCTCTGACATCGCCGCCGAGGGTGTGAACCTCCACAAGCAGTGCCATCACCTGATCCATGTCGACCTCCCGTGGTCGCTGATCACCCTCGAGCAGCGCAACGGCCGGATCGACCGCTACGGCCAGCTCCACCGGCCGGAGATCCGCTACCTCATCTACGCGCCGGCGGACGACGAGGTCGCGTCCGACATGCGGATCATCACCCGCCTCATCGCCAAGGAGCACGCCGCGCACCAGGCGCTTGGAGACGTCGGCTCGGTGATGGGTCTCTACAGCGAATCCGAGGAGGAGGATCAGGTGCGCGACGCGCTGCGCAAGCGCACCGAGGCCGAGCGCGAGCAGGCTCTCGAGCGCGCGGCCCCCGCCTCCGGCGCCTTCGATCCGTGGGCGTTCGCGGGCCTGTCGCCAACGGGCTCAGAGCACTCAGCGACGAACGAGCGAGCCGCGCCGCCCATGGCCGCGGTCGCGCCGGTGCGGTCGCTGTTCGCCGGCGACGACGAGTACCTGACGGCCGCTGTCAGTCTCGCCTTCCCCGACCCGGAGTCGGCGATCGGCTGGGAAACCGACGGCGCGATCCTCTCGTTCACTCCGCCTGACGACCTGCTGCGCAGGCTCACGGCCCTGCCGCAGTCCTACCTTCGCCAGCGCAACCTGGCCGAGCGCCTGCGCGTGACCACCGATCCTCACATCGCCGAGCAGTCGCTCGGCGACGCGGTCGACCGACGCGCCGCCGACGAGGAGGCCGGGACGGCATGGCCGGAGATCCATCACCTGGGTCCGCAGCATCCCGTGCTGGAGTGGATGGCCGACAAGCTGCTGTATCGCGTGGGCCGCGACGAGGCGCTGGCGCTCGCCTGCGCCGTGAACGAGCCGACACTGCTCGTCTCCGGTATGTGGTCGAACCGGCTCGGCGAACCGATCGCGGCCGCCTGGCTCGCTGCCACCGTCGAGGACGGACTGGTCACATTCGAGGATCTGCATACGGCGCTGCGGAGCGCCGGAGTCCACGCGAGGATGGTCAACCCGGAGTGGAAAGGCGACCTCGAGGCCCTGAGGGACCTCGTGTCGCCGGTCGTCGAGCGCACCGCGGCCCGGCTGGAGGACGACCTCCGGGCGCCGCTGGCCATGATCGAGGAACGCCTGCGCCAGACGCGGCTGCGACTCGAGGACTGGCAGGCGAAGGCGCGGACGCGCGCGCAGGGGATCACCTCCGATGTCCATCGCCACCGGCGCGTCGGCGACATCGAGCGCGTAACACGCCAGATCGAAGCGCTCATCGCCGACCATACGCCCGCGGACGCACCGCTCGTGCGGGTCGTCGGCGCGCTCGTTCCGACAAGCGAGGGTGGCGGCTGATGGCCCGGGCGGGAACCGCTGGCAGTCCGGACGGCAACGGGAAGGCAATTCCGGCGCTGAGCAATGTCGGCTACTTCTCCGACTACTACCTCACGCACCGCCTCGACTCCGGGCTGGTCGACCTGTACGGGCGCTGGGACGCGCTCGAGAAGCAGGGTGAGCTCAGCGAACGCGTTCGGGTGCGTGGCCTCTCGGTCCCCTTCGGTCGCCTGCGCGCCGACGCGACTCTGACTTCGCCCGACGGCGAAGCGCTCGTCGACGGACGGCTCGACCTCGGGCAGCTTCCCGCCGACGGTCGCCGAGCGCTGCTTGCGCTCAACGACGCGCTGCTCGAGGCGCTGGGGTGGGCGCCCACGCGGGACAAGCCGATCGAGCTCGTGCTCGGCGACAAGACGCTCGCGGTGCGCGCGGCCCACCGCTGCGACACGCCGACCGGGCTGCTGCTCGTCGCGCTCGACACCGTGTTCGCCGCGGACCCCGCGGCGGTGGTGGCGAGCAAGTCGTCGCCCGCGGGTCGTCTGGTGGCGCCGCTGCTGCTGGGCGGCAAGGCCGTCGCTCACACAGCGCTCCAGGCGGCGCAGCTCATCTTCACCGCTGACAAGGGGCCGAGCTATGTGCTGCTCGTCTCCGGCGGCGCGATCACGCTGCTCGATCGGACGCGTTGGGGCGAGGGCATCTGGCTGGGCGCAAGCCTCGACGATGCGCTCGCCCGTCGCGACGTGCGACCGAAGGGGGAGCTCGCCGCGATCGCGGCGTTGTTTAGCGCGAGCGCGATCAATCCCGGTGTCGAAGCTCAGAGCATGCTCGCCGGGCTGCTTGAGCGCGCAAGCAACGAGTCGGCCGGCGTGTCGACGCAGCTGCGCCACGGGATCCGGCGCAGCGTCGAGCTGCTCGCCAATGCCGTCGTCGATGACGTCCGCCATCGGCAGAAGCAGGCTTGGATGACGATCGATCCAGCCGAGCTCACCCGCCAAAGCCTGCGCTACCTGTACCGGATCATCGTGCTGCTGTTCGCCGAGACACGGCCCGAGCTCGGGATCCTCCCCACCGACGACCCCGACTACGTGGATGGCTACGGCATGGCCCGGCTGCGCGACGTCGCGCTCGTCGAGCTTCACGGCGACCGGGCGCGAAACGCGCGCCATCTGCAGCGCTCGCTCGACGTCCTGTTCGCGCTCGTCAACGACGGGCACGTCGCGGAGGCGACGCTCGACCATGACCGGCGAGAGCTCGTCTTTCCGGGCCTGCGTTCGCGGCTGTTCGGCGTCGAGGGGTGCCCGCTGATCGACGGCGCTCAGCTCACCGACCAAGTGCTCCAGCAGGTGATCGCCAACCTGTGCTTCACCAGCGAGAAGGCCGGCCAGCCGCGCCGCGCCGTGTCGTACTCGACGCTCGGGATCAACCAGCTCGGCGCAGTCTATGAGGGGCTGATGGCCTACAGCGGCTTCCTCGCTACCGAGCCGCTCAACGAAGTCGCCCAGGACGGCGACCCGGGCAACGGGTCGTGGGTGATCGGCGTCGACATGGCTCCCGAGTTCGCCGATAGCGACTTAGTGAGGACCGAGACCCTCGACGGCTCCAGGCGGCGCGTGCGCTACGACGAGGGTGACTACGTGTTTCGCCTGTCGGGCCGCGACCGCCAGCGCTCGGCGAGCTACTACACCCCCGAGGTGCTCACCGAGTTCACGGTGCGCCACGCGCTTGACGTGCTCTTTGCCGAAAATCCCGAGATGACCGCCGCCGACATTCTGCGTTTGACCGTCTGCGAGCCGGCGCTCGGATCCGGCGCGTTCCTCACCGAGGCCGTCACCCAGCTCGCCGCGCGCTACCTAAAGGCAGCGCAGGAGGAATCGGGGACGACGATCGATGCCGACCGCTACCAGACCGAGCTGCAGCGCGCGAAGGCGCACTTCGCGGTCAACCAGGCCTACGGGCTCGATCTCAACCAGACCGCGGTCGAGCTGGCGGAGGTCAGCCTGTGGCTCGGATGCATGCACGCCGGGCTGAAAGCACCGTGGTTCGGAGCTCGCCTGCGCTGCGGAAACAGCCTCATCGGCGCTCGGCGGGCGACATACACGATCGAGCAGGTGCGCGAGCGGGCATGGACCGGGAAGACGCCGACGCCTCCCACTGATCTGCCGCTGTCCATGGCGCCGCTGGGCACGGCGGGCGGCGTCCATCACTTCCTCGTGCCAGGCGAGGGCTGGGGCGCGGCCGCCGACGCCAAGGAGATCAAGGAGCTCGATCCCGAGTGGGTGAGCGCGGTGAAGCAATGGCGCAAGGCGATTCACACCCCGCCGTCCGCACGCCAGGTCGAGCGACTCTCGGGGCTGGCCGGCCGGGCCGAGGAGCTCTGGGCGCAGTCAGCCGCCGAGGTCGACGAGTTCTGGCAGGCTACGCGCCAGCACATCGACGTGTGGGGCGCCGACACCGCCCCCGCCGGGAGCCGCTTCGGCGAGGCGGCCGTCCAACGCGTACTCCAGGATCCCCGGTCGGCGACGAGCCGGCTGCGCACGCTCATGGACGCGTGGTGCTCGCTGTGGCTGTGGGCTCCCGCCGACGGCACCGGTCTGCCCTCGCTCGATCAGTGGCTGATGGCCGCCGAGGGACTTCTCCGCGTCGACGAGCCTTGGGAGTCGGGCGCCCTGTTCACCGACGAGCGCGATCTGCCGCTGCCCGCCGGCAGCGGCATCGACGACGTGATCGACGTGCACCCGTGGTTGGCCCGCCTGCAGGCGATCGCGCAGACGCAGAACTGGTTTCACTGGGAGCTTGAGTTCTCGCCGGTGTTCGCGCGCGGGGGGTTCGACCTGCAGGTCGGTAACCCGCCGTGGGTGCGGCCCCGGTGGTCCGACGAGGCCGCGCTCGCCGAGCACGACCCGTGGTTCGGCCTCACCGACCCGATCCCTGAGCAGGCGCGGCTCGCTCGTCGCGCCGCAGTGCTCGAGCAGCCGCAGGCGCACGAGCAGTATCTCGCCGAGCGGGCCGAGAACGTAGCGATCGGCGACTGTCTCGGCGCGGTGACCCGCGAGCCACTGCTCGCCGGCCAACAGACCAACCTGTACCTGCTGTTCATCACCGGAACCTGGCGGCGCGCGCGAGCCACCGGAGCAACCGGGCTGCTGCACCCCGACGGGCACCTCTCAGACCCCAAGGCGGCACGGCTGCGGACGTCCGCGTATCGCCGATACCGCGAATACTTCCACTTCATCAACGAGCTGCAGCTGTTCACGGAGATCAGTGACACGCGTCCGTACGGGGTGCACGTCTACAGCGGCGACCGCGGGACGGTCGACTTCGTCCAGGCGGCGTTCCTGTACCACCCGCACGTGGTCGACCGCAGCATCGGCCACGACGGGAGCGGCGAGCTTCCCGGGCGCAAGCTGCCCACCGGCGAGTGGGACATCCGACCGCACCGCGAGCGGCTCGTCCGGGTCGACGCAAACACGCTCGCGGCGTGGGCCGCGCTGCTCGCCTACAACGACCCGCCGTCCTCGCCGGTCGTCAAGTCGGTGACCTCGGCGGAGGCAGCCGCGGGCGAAGCGATCGCTCGCTATCCGGACCGCCTTGGAGGAACGACGTACTTCTGGAGCCCGGGCTTCCATGAGCAGACGGCACCGCGAAAAGGTCTCATCGAGGAGCGCACGGCGGTGCCTGACTCCTGGGACGAGGTGATCCTGCAGGGGCCGCACATCGGGATCTGCACCCCGTTCGCCAAGCAGCCTCGGCCATCCGGCCGGCATCAGCAGGACTACGAGCCGTGGGACCTCGAGCGCCTGTCGGAGTCCCTCATCCCGCGAACGAACTGGCAGCGTCTGGCCGATAGGAAGACGTTCGACGCGGAGATCGCCGACTGGGACGCACGTAAGAGCACGGAGCGATACCGGCTGATCGTGCGACGGCAGATCGCATCCAACACGGCCCGGTCGGTCTTCGCTGCGTTGCTGCCTCCCGGACCGTCCGCGGTCAGCGTCTGCTACCTCGGCGCCCTTACCGACGACGCGGTGACGGTGGCGTTCGCCGGGCTGCTCGCAGGGCTGCTGTCGGACTTCTTCGTTCGGACGACGGGAGTCAGCGATCTGCATGACAACGTGATCGCGCGTTTCCCGGCGGTCGCTAACGACCACCCGCTGCTGCCGCCGCTTCTGCATCGGACGCTCCGCCTCAACTGCCTGACCAGAGAGTTCGCCGCGTTGTGGGAGGGACTCGCGGGCAGCGTCAAGCCCGACGACCAGTTCACCCATCAGACGGCGGCGACGCGATCGATCGGGTCACTGCCCCGTGCCTGGGACATGTCGGTACCGGTCCGCGGCGACCTCGACCGTTGGCTGCTGCTGTGCGAGCTCGACGCGCTCGGCGCGCTCATCCTCGGTGTTGATCCGGCTGGCCTAGAGGCCGTGTACAGGTCGCAGTTCCCGGTGCTGCTCACCTACGAGCATCAGATGCTGTTCGATGCCAACGGCCGCCAGCTGTGCGGCGACTGGCACCAGCACGGTTACCTGCAGGCCAGACTCGAAGCCGAGGCGAAGGAAGCGAAGCCGCCTGGGTACACGAAGATCTGGGACCGGGTCCAGGCCCATCAGCAGGGCGAAACGAACGTCGACCTCGGGCCGTTTACGCCGCCGTTTCGCCCAGCGGACCGCATCGCGGCAATGGCCCACGCGTACTGGACGTTCGTGGATCGCTATGAGCTGGCCTCGCCCGACACCGCGGAGCGTCCGACGTGATCCCGTCGCTGGTCGCCGGCGAGCTGAAGACGAGCATCGTCGAGTACCTGGCGACGACGTTCGCGCTGTCCGATGACGAGGCGTACGCGGCGCTCACCGAGTTCCTGCTCGACCCTGAGGATGGGATCTTCCGCGGGCCGTACCTCCGGGTGCGGCTGCCGTTCATCGACGCGCCCGTGGACGCCGACGACGGGCTGCGCTGGACGCCCGCCGGGTTTCGTCCGTACGCGCATCAGCTCGACGCCTTCAGGCGGCTCGGGGGCCGCGACCTCGCCCCCAAGCCGACGCTGATCACCACGGGCACCGGCTCGGGGAAGTCCGAGGGGTTTCTGGTCCCGGTCGTCGACCACTGCATCGCTCGCCGTGAGGCCGGGCAGGCCGGGATCAAGGCGCTGCTGCTGTACCCGATGAACGCGCTGGTCGCCGATCAGGAGCGGCGGATCGCCGTGATGCTGAGGGATCCGGCGGCGGTCGCGGCCGGGGTGCGCGCAGGGGTGTGGATCGGCGATGACCAGACCACGACGGCCCGCACAACGATGACCGAGACGCACCTGATCTCCGATCCGTCGGCGCTGATGAACGACCCGCCGGACATCCTGCTCACCAACTACAAGATGCTCGACCGGCTGCTGACCACGCCCCACCGGCGGCGGCTGTGGGCGGCGAACACGCCGCCCGACCCGCGCAGCGGCTGGGAGCAGCCGCTCACCTACCTCGTGCTCGATGAGCTGCACACGTATGACGGCGCGCAGGGCACCGACGTCGCCATGCTGCTGCGCCGCCTCGGATACCGGCTGGGTCTCGCGACCGCCGCCTCGCCGCTGGGCGAGGTCGCGCCGGTGGGGACCTCGGCGACGCTCGGGTCCTCCCCGAGCTCGGGCCCTGAGCTGTGCCGCTTTGCCGAGCGCGTGTTCGGAGTGCGGTTCGACATCTCGGCGATTATCTCCGAGCAGCGCCAGGCCGTCGCCGACGTGTGCCCGGACATCGACTTCTCGCTGCCGGCCCCCGACCCGCGCGTCCTCGCCACGATCGAGCTCGCCGACCCCGAATCCGGGCGCGAGGCGCTCGCTCGGGCGTTCACCGGCGAGAGCTTCGACGACCCCCGGTCGGTCGGCGATCGGCTGCTGCGCCATCCGGTCACCGCGTCGCTGCTGCGCGTCGCGGCCGAGCGGCCGCGGCGATGGCCCGACGCGGTCGCGGCCGTCGCCCAGCAGGTTCCCGACTGGGGGCGGTGGCTGGCCGATGAGCCCGAGGCGGTGACCGCCGCACTCGAGCGCTTCGTCGCACTCATCTCACAGGCGCGCGGACGAGCGGTGGACGGCGCGCCGCGACCCCTTTTCTCGGTCGAGGTCCAGGTCTGGATCCGCGAGGTCGCACGGTTGCTGCGCGCCGTCGACAGGACGCCGCGCTTTCGCTGGGCCGACTCCCCCTCCGACCCGGAGGCTTCCGAGCTCGAGCTCCCGTCGGTGCATTGCACGGCATGCGGCCGCGCGGGCTGGATGGCATTGGCCAACCGCGCAGCGGGACCGGGCACGCTCGCGATCGAGCGTCTCGTGCACGACGAGCCGGCAGCGGTGTATCGAACCTCGGTCCGAGATCGCGCGCGCACCCGCACGCTGCTGCGGGCCAGCGCCGAGGAGCCCGACGCACTGTGGCTCGATCCCGAGACGGGTCAGGTCCACTCCGCCGACCCCGACGCAGCCCGCATCCCGGTCCTGGTCGGGGGCATGACCGGCGAGGGCCGGCGCGGGACCGATCGTGACCAGGCGGCCGAGCAGCAGCGCTGTCCGTCGTGCGGAACGCGGGACGCAATCCGCTTCCTGGGCTCGCGGGTTACGACCCTCGCCTCGGTCGGGATCACGCAGATGTTCGGGTCCTCGCAGGTGGTCGACGACGAGCGCAAGCTGCTGGCGTTCACCGACTCGGTCCAGGACGCCTCCCACCGAGCGGCATTCTTCTCCGGTCGCACCCATCGCTTCAATCTGCGCGCGACGATGTCACGGGCGCTGCAGCAACGTGGCCGCCTGCCGTTGACCGAGATCGCCCAGGTCGCGCTTCAGCGCGCCGACGGCGAGCGCCGCCCTGCCGACGCGCTGTTCTCGCTGATCCCGCCCGACCTGCTGTGGGAGACCGACCTCGCCGCAGCCTGGCAGCAGCCGGCAACGGCCGCCTCGGGACTCGCGCGCCGCGGCCTCACCGCCCGCCTGTCGTTCGACGCGATCCTCGAGGCGGGGCTGCGCTCGCGGTTCGGGCGCACGCTGGAGACGACGAATACCGCGATCCCGCAGGTCGTGATCTCTGCGAGCGAGTCCGTGCGATTGCTCACCTATGCACGCGAGTGCGTCCGCACGAACACCGGCCAGCTGACGACATCAACCCAGGACGTGTCGACGTGGCTCGACGGTCTGCTCGCCCGGCTGCGCCTGCGCGGCGGCATCTTTCACCCGTTCCTAGACCGCTACATCGGCGAGCACGGCCGCCGATGGTGGATCTGGGGCGGCGGCGACCGGCTGGCCCCCAAGTTCCCGCGTGGCATCTCCGCCCCCGCGTTCTTCAGCTCGACGGCGTCCGAGGACTTCGACGCGATCGCCGGACCGCAGACCTGGGTGGCCGCGTGGACCCGCAAGGCACTGGGGATCGACGGACCGGGCGCCGACCGCGCGGTGCGCGAGCTGCTCAACGAGCTGTCGGCGATCGGCGTGCTGGATCGACGTTCCACGACCAAGGGCCAGGTGTGGGGGCTGTCGGCCGAACGCATCGAGTTCGTCGATGTCGCGGCCGACGATCCGCCCACCGAGGTGCGATGCGACGTCTGCGCAACCCGTCACCACGCCGCGCCGGACGAGGCCGCACGGTGGCCGGGGCGGCCGTGCCTGCGGCTGCGCTGCCCTGGACGCTACGTGCCCTGCGCGGCACCGGCGACCAACTACTACCGCGGCCTGTACCGCGAGGGGCGCATCCGCCGCGTCGTCGCCGCCGAGCACACCGGGCTGCTCACGCGGGCACAGCGCGAACGCGTCGAGACCGGGTTCAAGCGGGGCGACAACTCCGACTCTCCGAACGTGCTGGCGTCGACGCCGACGCTCGAGATGGGCATCGACATCGGGGACCTGTCGGCCGTGATGCTCACCGCCGTCCCGCGCACCCAGTCGAGCTATGTCCAGCGCGTCGGGCGCGCCGGCCGACAGACCGGCAACGCGTTCGTCACCACTTTCTCCGAAGGCGACCCGCGCAGCCTGTACTTCCTGCAGGACCCCGAGCTCATGATCGCCGGAGAGATCACCCCGCCGAACTGTTACCTGGACGCGATCGAGATCCTGCGGCGTCAATACCTCGCCTTCTTGATCGACCGAGCCGCCGAGGGCTCTAACGGTTCGTTGCCCGCTGCCGGCGAGATGCCGCGCACGATCGGCGAGGTTGCGTCGACGGGCCTGCAACCCGGCGGATGGCTGCGCGTGATCGTCGACGCCGGCGCATCTCCGGAGTGGGTCGCGCGCTTTGTCGGTCTGTTCGGCGCACACCTGGGCACCGGGGTCGCCGAGCGGCTGACCCAATGGGCGGCTTGCGACCTGGCAGCGCACGTCGAGCGGGTGATCGATCGCTGGCGCGCGCATCTGCAGACGCTCACCAACCAACGCGATCGCCTGCGGAGTCGGGAGGCCGAGCTGAAGGGGATCGACGCGCCTACCACCGAGGAAGAGGAGACCCTCGGCCGGATCGTCTCCGAGCTGCGCTACATCGCCCGACGCGTGTCGAACGCCCGCAGGCAGAGCTCGCTCAACGAGCTCGAGGCGCTCGGTCTCATCCCCAACTACACGCTGTTCGACGACTCGGTGACGCTCGAGGTGTCGCTGTGGAGCCCGAACGAGCGCCACGACCCGAGTGACGCGAGATCGCCGCGGTTCATCTCGGCCGGCGGCGAATACGTCCGACCCGCGAGCCGCGCGATCCGCGAGCTCGCGCCCGGCAACTGGTTCTACGTCGATTCGCATCGCGTCCGGATCGATGCGGTCGACAATGGCACCGAGCACGAGCCGGCCAACGCGGTCTGGCGGCTGTGCCCGGAGTGTGCCTGGGCGACGGCCGACGGGGCCGCGCATCTCCTCACCTGTCCGCGGTGTGGCAGCCCCGGCGTCGCCGATCAGGGGTCCCTGCTGCGCGTCCTGCCGCTGCGAGTGGTCTCCTCGACCGAGCGAGAGGTCACCGCCCGGGTCGGAGACGAGACCGATGAGCGCGACCGAGAGTTCCACGAGGTTCGCGCGCTCGTCGACATCGACCCGGAGGACATCACCTCCGCATGGCTGCACGACGATCCCAACACGGTGTTCGGCGTCGAAACCGCTCGGGCGGCGACGATCCGCTATCTGAACCTCGGCCTGTCCCCGGGCCGGCAGCCGAAGCCCGTTCAGATCGCCGGGGTCGAGGGGCAGGTGAGCCTGTTCACCGTCTGCCGGCACTGCGGAGGCGTGCTCGGAATCCGCGGCGACGGCCGCGACGACGGCGATCCCGCGCATCATCGCACCTGGTGCAAGGTGCGCTCGGGGGCGCGTAGCCCGCACTGGGAGTCGCTCGCGCTCGCACACGAGCTGGAGACCGAGGCGGTCCGGATCCTGCTTCCGATCGCCGAGTTCGAGCATGTCGAGCGCCTCACCTCGTTCAAGGCGGCGCTGCTGCTGGGGCTGCGCGATTCGTTCGGCGGGGATCCGTCCCACTTGAGGGTCCTGATGGCGGACTTCCCCGCCCGGGGGGGCGAAGGCGGCGATCGCAACCGCTTCGTCGTCCTCCACGATACGGTGCCGGGCGGGACCGGCTATCTGCCGCGACTAGGTGACCCGGCCGAGCTGCACCGGATCCTCACGCGCGCCCGCGATCTGATCACCACCTGCGACTGCCAGGCCCGCGGCAAGCCCGGATGTCATAAGTGCCTGTACGGCAGCATCGACCGACACGAGCTCCCGCGTGTCTCCCGCGTCGTGGCCCTGGAGCTGCTCGACGAGATCCTGCTCGGCTTCAAGCTCATCCGCGCGCCCGAGGGAACGATCACCGGCATCAACCTCAGTCCTGTCGTCCAGTCAGAGCTCGAGCGCATGTTCAAGGTGCTGCTACACCGCTGGTCGGACACCGCCGCGGTGCAGGTCAGCGCACGACCGGACCCCGACCAGGCATCGCGCACGCGGTTTGACGTCCGCTTCCAGGACGGTCCGCACTGGCAGATCCGTGAGCAGGTGAGCCTCCCCCACCACCACACGATTCCCGACTTCTACGCCACGCGCGTCGACAGCCCGGGCACCCCGCCGGTCGCGATCTACCTCGACGGCTGGCACTACCACGGCCACGTCGCCGAGCAGGTCGACCAGGACGCCCGGCGACGGGCGTCGCTGCGGGCGGCCGGCATCACCGTGTGGTCGCTGACCTGGTCCGATGTCAAGGCAGCTCTGGCCGCCGCGGAGGGCAACGGGACGGTCACCTCCGCGACGCCGATCTCGACATCGGCCCGCAATCACGCCGGCAGAGCCATCGTCGAGCGATTGGGCAGCGGACACGGGCTCGTCGGGGTGCTCAAGCTCGGGGCGTTCGAGCAGCTGATGCGCTGGCTGCGCGATCCGGCGGTCGAGGGCTGGAGCACGGTCGCGCAGTTGGTGGCACTCGCCCCTATGCGCGATGTCGCGGTAGTCGATGTCGCCGACGCCGACGCGGCCCGCTCGCAGATGGCGAGCGGCGATCCGCCACGCCTGTCGCCGGTCCCCACCGATGTCCAGGCCGCCACATGGCAGAGCACCGGCGGACTGCCCGCGCACGCACTCCTCGATCGGACGATCCCGGCAACTGATCCGTGCAGCGCTGTGCTCTCGCTCGACACCTCACAGACGATCGATCAGCAGCAGTGGACCGACTGGCTGCACCTCTCAAACCTGCTGGGAGGCCTCGGCCAGCGCACGACGATCACGACGACCGTCAGCTACCTCAGCGGCGACGGCCAAGCGGCGGCGAAGCTGATGCCTTCCGACGGGGCGACGCCAACGACGCTCGAGGACGGGCTCGAGGACTGCTTCGACGAGGCCGCGCGGGCGCTCGGGTCGGCGGCGTTCGCGGCCGGTCACACGGAGCTCGTCGTGGGCTATGAGACCGGCTGGGCCGAGGGCACGCTGGTCGAAGTCGCGTGGCCCGATCGGCGCGTGGGAATCCTTCCCTCGGGTCACAGCGCGCCTCGCGACACGCACGGCTGGACGCTGCACATCGCGGACGCCACGACGGCCGAGCGGGTGATCGCCGCGCTCGACGCGACGCTGAGCTGATGCCGACGCTCGCATTCGCCAGCGAGTTCCTCGAGGACTTCGCCAAGCTTCAGCCCGTCGTCCGCCAGAAGGTGCGCGAGCTTCCCGACAAGTTCGAGCATGCCGCACAAAGCGGGGTGCACCTGGAAAAGCTCACCGGCTCGCGCGATGATCGTGTGCGCACGGTACGCGTCGACGACTTCTGGCGGGGGGTCGTCGTCCGGCTCGGCGGCGGCAACTACGCCCTGCTGCGGGTGATGGCACACGACGACGCCAACGCCTGGGCGACACGACAGCGGTTCGGGGTCAATCCGATCACCGGGATCGTCGAGATCCTCGACGTTCCCACGGTCGCCGAGCAGGTCGAAGCGGTGACCCAGGATTACAGAGTCGATCAGCCGTCGGATGCGAGCCTGTTTGCCTCCAAACGTGATCGCGATTTCACATCGGTCGGTGTCGACGGCGACCTCGTCCCGATCCTACGCCGGCTGGAAAGCGAGGACGAGGTGCTGGCGATCGCCCACCTGCTCCCCCAGGCGCAGGCCGACGCGGTGCTGATGCTCGCCGACGGTCGGAGCACCGAGGAGGTGTGGAGCGAGATCCAGTCCTCCTACGGCGTGGCTGCTGAGACCGAGGTCGATCCCGACGACATCGACGCGGCGCTGGCGAGGCCGGCGAGCCGATCCGCGTTCGTGGTGACGAGCACCGACGCCGAGCTGATGGAGCTGCTCACCGGCGACTTCGACGCGTGGCGGACGTTCCTGCACCCGACCCAGCGATGGCTGGCGGAGAAGCCGGTGTTCAACGGCCCGGCCAAGGTCACCGGCGGCGCCGGGACCGGTAAGACGGTCGTGCTCGTCCACCGCGCCCGTCACCTCGCACGGCGGCTGATCGACGCTCGTGAGCCGACGGGACGGGTGCTCGTCGCCACCTACACGCGGAGCCTTGCGGCGAACCTCGACGCCGTACTGCGCACGTTCTGCACACCGGAGGAGTTCCGACGCCTGCAGGTGAGCACCGTCGACGCGCTCGCCCACCAGATCCTGAGCGCGGCCGATGTCCGTCGATATCCCGTCAGGGGCAACGAGCTTGACGAGGTCGCCCGGGACTCGGCCGCGATGGCCGGACTCGACGCTTTCGGGCTCGACCACCGTTTCCTCATCGCCGAATGGGAGCAAGTCGTGCTCGCACGCGACATCAGCACCCTCGCCGACTACGTGATGACGGCTCGTCCCGGCCGCGGGACACGGCTCACTCGTTCGCAGCGCAAGCAGGTCTGGGGAGCGATCGAACGGCTCACCGCCGACCTCGCGGACCGCAAGCGCGCCACCTATGTGCAGATCGCGAACCTGGCCGCCGCGCAGCTTGGGCGCCGCACTACGGACGCGAGCGTGTACGCGCACGCCGTGATCGACGAGGCGCAGGACCTGCATCCCGCGCAGTGGCGGCTGTTGCGCGCCGCCGTCCGGCGGGGCGCCAACGACCTGTTTATCGCCGGCGACGCCCACCAGCGGATCTATGACCACCGAGTCAGCCTGTCGAGCCTCGGGATCGAGACACGCGGACGCTCACGCCGGCTGAGGATCAACTACCGCACGAGTCAGCCGATCCTGTCTGTGGCGCAGCGCATTCTGCGCGGGGAGGTGATCGACGACCTCGACGGCACCGCCGAGGACAGCGTCGGCTACCGGTCTGAGTTCACCGGGCCTGCGCCGACATTCGAGCGATTTTCGACCCCCGCCGACGAGGCCAAGGACGTCGCCGCGCTCATCCGAACATGGCTCGAGGCCGGAGTGAGTCCGTCGGCGATCGGTGTCGTCGGGCGTACCCGGACGGTGCTCGATCCCGTCCGCGAGGCGCTCCGCGGGGCCGGCGTCCCGTGGGGCGATCTCGGCGACGGCGCGCCCAAGGGGATCCGGGTGGGGACGATGCACTCGGCGAAGGGCCTCGAGTTCGCGCGCCTGGCGGTGGTTGGCGTCAATGCCGATGTCGTGCCACTGCCCTTCGCCGTCACGCCGGCCGGTGAGGATCCCCAGCAGCACGACTACGACGTCCTGCGCGAACGATGCCTCTTATACGTTGCGTTTACACGCGCCCGGGACGAACTCGTGGTCACCGGCTCCGGCCTGCCGTCAAGCCTGCTTCCCAGCAGAAACCTTCACGGGCCGCGCGATACAGATTCGTGACACAGTTGACGCTCAACTGGCACGAGTGAGCCTTGTTCGGTGTCATGCTCCCGTGCGAGGGTTGGCCGATGCACGACAACGCATCCCTGCCGGGTCTGATGGCTCGAGGAGACGCGCCCTGCTGGGTCCCGCTTGAATCGGCGATCGGCTCCGTTCTTGCGGGCTGGTTCATGTGGATGTCCGAGGTTCAGCTGGCTGACCGGCACCGCGTGCAGGCGTACAAGCACGCCACCACGCGTCACTATCTCCACCTCGGCGAGCATGGAGAAGCGTTCGAGTACCACGGCCGTGACCACGGATATCTCGAGGTCGCTCTCGCCACCGCGATCCTCCGCGCTTTCGCGGGCTGGGAACGCGCCGGGCCTCCGGAGAGTCAACGCCGCCTGCTGACCGCGGCGATCAACGAGGCGCGGCGGCGCGCTTCCTGACGCGCCCGTTCGCTGCTGTCGGCGGGTAACGCGGCACCGCAACGAACGACAAGAACCCAAAAGATAGATCTGATCCTCCGAGCGACCCGCTCCGTCCGGAGGTCCCAAAGACTTCCGCTCGGGGCGCGGGCTTGGATGCCCGCGATCCGAGCGGAAGTACCGCGACGGCGCGCAGCGACTCACCTGCTCGCTGAGGACGCGTACGCAATCGCATCCA
>JAFAYP010000456.1 GCA_019240305.1 Solirubrobacterales bacterium | reverse complement strand
CCGCATCGCCGCCGCCGCGCCACGCCTCGGCCCACTCGACGATCCTCGCCCGGCGGCGTTCCAGTGGCACGGGCTCCTCGGCGATCCACGCCATCCACGGCCGCAGGTGCTCGGCGCTCTCGAGCACCGCGCGCCCGAGGGCCTCGGCGTCGGCCGGCACCCAGCGGCGCAGCAGCAGCCCGCCGTCCGGACTCTTGAGTCGTTCGGGTCACTCCAGCGTCGGTCGGTAGGACCCAAAACTCCAGAGGTTGCCTTCGGGATCGCGTGCGCTGTAGAACGATCCGTAGGACTCGGTCTGCGGGCCGTCGACGATCTCAGCGCCGGCGTCACGGGCCTGCCGTAGGTGCGCGTCGAAGTCGTCGACCGCAACGTACGCCCAACCCGCTCCGGGGCGTCGGTGGTCGTCGTTCCCGCGCCAGGATCCGAGCATCACCAGTCCGTCGCCGTAGCGCAGCTCGGCATGGGCGACGGTTCCGTCCGGGTTCTCGTGGACGGCATGGCGGGTGAAGCCGAAGGCCTGCTGGAGCCAGTCGATGGCGGCGGGAGCGTCGCGGTAACGCATTGAGGGATAAATGTCGCGTGGCATGTCGGGTACCGTAGCCGCGGGCGGCTCGGACGTCTTGGACAGATGTGACCGGAACCGTCGGCGTTCAATCGACGCCGACGCCAAAGCCGCCGGGCAGCAGACGCGCGACGAACTCGCCGGGCGCAGCGCCCGCCAGCTCCCGGAACTCGCGGTTCATGTGCGCCTGGTCGTAGTAGCCGCAGCGCTGGGCGATCTCGGCAAACCGCCCTCCGTCGTCGCGCTCGAGTAGTCGCACCGTGCGCTGGAAGCGGATCAGCCGCGCGACCGTCTTGGGCGCCGGCCCGACCTGCTCGCGAAAGCGCGCGGTCAGATGCCGGCGGCTGCAGCCGAGTTCGCGCGCGAGCTGGCCGACCGCCAGCAGCCCCCCGGTCGCGCGCAGCCGGCGCCATGCCCAGTCCACGTCGGGCGAGGGGTGCCGCGCGTGCTCGACGCGGTGAGCAATGAACCGATCGAGGATCCTGAAGCGCGCCTCCCAGTCGGCCGCCTCGAGGAGACGGTCGACCAGCGCGATCGCCTCGGCCCCCAGCAGGTCGACCAGCGGCAGCACGAGATGCTCGGACAGCTCGTGCATGGCCACGCCGAACACCATGTGCGCCCCGAGCGGTGAAAGATCGACCTCGATCCCGCGCAGCGGCCCTTCGTGCTGGGTGATCGCGTAGGTGTCGGTCAGGGCAGCCACGAACGAGCCGTAATCCTGTGCCGGGTGAGCCGGTCCGCCCACCCGGAGCAGCGGCCCCAGCGACAGGATGATCGTGACCTCGTCCTGGGCCACCTCGCGCCGGCGGGTCAGCCCGGTGCCGTCGTGGTCGTAGCCGCAGTAATGGCGCACGACGCCCGCGAGCCGTGGATGGGGAGCGCGCTCGACCCGCTCGAGCCGTCCGAACGCGGCTGACTCGTGACGGACCGTCCGCGAGTGCACAGTGCGCACCCTATCGCCGGGAGATCATTGCGAGGCGATCGCCGCCAGCACGTCGAGGTTGGCGGCCCGACGGGCCGGCCACGTGGCGGCGAGCAGTCCGAGCAGGGCGGACAGGATCACGAACGCGATCAGGCTGGGCACCGGCACGGACAGGTTGGTCACGCCGTTGTTGCGCAGAGCCGAGGCGAGCGCCAGCCCGATGCCGGTACCCACCACCACACCGAGCACCGCGCCGAATAGGGCGACGATCACCGACTCCGAGCGGACCATGGCCCTGACCTGGCCTCGCCGCATCCCGACCGCGCGCAGCAGCCCGATCTCGCGCGTGCGCTCGAACACCGAGAGCATCAGCGTGTTGACGATGCCGATCAGGGCGATCATCACGGCCAGCGCGAGCAGCACGTAGATCAGGCCGAGCAGCTGGTTGATGCTCGCTTTCTGCTGGCTCTCGAACTGCGCCCGGGTCTGGATCGTGAGGTTCGGATACGCCGCGAGCCGGCGATTCAGTCGGGCCTGGAAGCCGGGCGTCCCGCGTGTGACCTTGACCAGCACGCCACTCGGCAGCGGGGTGTCGAAGTGCGCGAGGAAGAATTGCTCGCCGGTGACAAAGCTGCCGATCAGCGGATTGGTCTTATAGATCCCGCCGACCGTCATCGTTCCGGCGCCGGTCTGGGCGAAGCGGACCGGCACCACCGAGCCCACGTGCAGATGGTCGGAGCTGGCCGTGGACGCGTCCACCAGGAGCCGGCCGGCGGCCAGCGCAGGCGTCCCGGAGCCGTCGACCATGTGCAGGTTGACGGTCCGAGCCAATCCGGCCGGGGTCACCGCGGCCAGGCTCGACAGCGAGTTCCCGAATTCGAACTGCCCCCGGTACACCGCGGTGGTCGCGGTCACTCCGGGCAGACCGGACACGGTCGCGGGAACCGAGCGGCTGAAACCGCCCGAGCTCGTGACCAGGTAGTCGGCGGTGACCGCGCTGTCGACCTGGTCGGCCGCCGAGGTGGAGAGCGAAGCGCCCAGCACCGCGATCGTCGAGACGAGCCCGATGCCGATCATCAGCGCGGCCGCCGTCTGGGCGGTTCGCCCAGGATTGCGCATCGAGTTCTGGCGCCCGAGCTTGCCCGGGGTGCCGAACATGCGCAACGGACGGCCAAGCACATCTGCCAGAGGGCGGGCGACGAGCCGTGCGAGCAGCGCCCGAGCCACGAGCATGGCCCCCGAGCCCACGCCCACCAGCGTGAGGTTCGCGCCGCTCACGCCGGCTATCAGGGCGACCAGGCCGACGAGGCCGAGCACGACACCCGCCACGATGCGCCGGCGCGGCGTGGCCGCCGGCTGGTCCTCGCTGTGCTCGACCAGCGCGGCCACCGGCGGGACGCGCACCGCGCGGCGCGCCGGGACAATCGCCGACACGACGGTCACCCCCACCCCGACCGCGATGGCCACGATGGCCGTGCGGGCTTGGAACACCAGCGGCGCCGAGGGCAACGAGATCCCGAAGGCGCCCAGCAGAGCCTTCAGACCCAGGGCGGCCAGCACCCCGAGCCCCAGCCCGATCAGCGACGCCGCGAGTCCGGTGAGCGCCGCCTCGCCGAGCACCGAGCGCATGAGCTGCCGGCGGCTCGCGCCGACGACGCGCAGCAGCGCCAGCTCGCGGGTGCGCTGACCGACCGTGATCGTGAACGTGTTGAAGATCGTGAAGCCGCCGACGAACAGCGAGATCAGCGCGAAGATCAACAGCGCGGTGGACAGGAACGAGAGCTCGTTGTCGACCGCGTCCGTCAGCTCGTTGGCCACGGCCTGGCCGCTGACCACCTCGACGCCCGTCGGCAGCAGCCGAGAGATCGCCTCCTGGAGCTGGACGTTGTCGGCCCCCGGGGCGGCCAGCACGTTGATCGAGTCGTAGTGCCCGCGAGAGTTGAACAGCGCCTGGGCCGTGGTCTGCTCGAACCCGGCCAGCGTGTCGCCAGCGAGCGTGTTGCTGTCCCCGAAGGTGACGATCCCGGTGATCGTGAACGTGCTCTGCCCGTCGGGCAGCAGAACGCGGATCGGGTCTCCGAGCGCGAAGTGGTACTTGGTGGCGGTGGCCTTGTCGATGACCACGTCGTGTGCCGTCGTCGGCGCCCGGCCGGCCACCAGACGGAAGGGGGACAGCTGTGAGTTCGGGTCATACGCGAATCCCAGGTTCTTGCCGGCGCCGTCGTCGATCGAGCTGCCGTCGGGCGCCACGAACTGGGCATAGCCGCCGACCGACCCGAAGACATCGGCCACGCCCGGCAGGCGGCGAACCTCGGCCGCGATCGATTCGGGCACCGGTTTGCGGTCGGCCGTCCCGGTGACGCCCTGTGGAGTCTTCTCGTTGAACGCCGCCTTGCCCCGGATCTCGAAGCTCACGTGCTGATAGACGCTGCCGACGAGATCGCCCAGCGTGCGGTTGAGGGTGTCGCCGAGCACCAGCGTGCCGCTGACGAACGTCACCCCGAGCACGATCGCCAGGGCGGTCAGCGCCAGGCGCAGCTTGCGCGCGAGCAGTCCTCTGAGCGTGATCCGGCGCATGTCAGCGGCCCAGCTTCTTCATCTGCGCCAGCACGGCGTCGGCCGAAGGGGAGCGGATCTCACCGGCCACGCTGCCGTCGGCCAGGAACACCACCCGGTCGGCGTAGGCGGCCGCGAGCGGGTCGTGGGTGACCATCACGATCGACTGACCGTGCTCGCTCACTGCATCGCGCAGGAACCCGAGGACCTCGGTAGAGGTGTTCGAATCGAGGTTGCCGGTCGGCTCGTCGGCGAAGATCAGCTCCGGACGCCCGATCAGCGCGCGGGCACAGGCAACGCGCTGCTGCTGTCCGCCCGAGAGCTCACTCGGACGGTGCTCGAGGCGATCAACGATCCCGAGCTGGCGCACCAGCGCGTCGAACCACTCGCGCTCGACGCTGGCACCGGCCAGGTCGGCCGGCAGCGTGATGTTCTCCCCGGCGGTGAGCATCGGGACCAGGTTGAACGACTGAAAGACGAAGCCGATGCGGTCACGCCGCAGATCGGTCAGATCCGCGTCGTCCAGCCCGTCGAGCTCATGCTCGCCGATGAACGCGTGCCCGGCCGTGGGGCGGTCGAGACCGGCCATGCAGTGCATGAGCGTGGACTTGCCCGAACCCGACGGTCCCATCACCGCGGTGAAATGCCCGCGCTCGAGCTCGAGGCTGACGCCGTCGAGCGCCCGGACCGCCGCATCGCCTGTGCCGTAGACCTTGGTCAGCTCGACGGCACGGGCCGCCGGCAACGTCGCTGCCTGCTGCGTGGCAACCATCCTGTCCCCCTGTCCTGGGGCGGCGGATCTCTGCGCAACCGCCGCGTCTAGTGAGTTCGTGATCATGCCGGGCAAGCTACGCACGGCCCGGCCGCCCGTCATCGGCGCGCGGGTCGAACCTCGTGGTCCATCCGTGGGTGGAGTGACGGTCCCCGCGCTCCACCCGGCGGCCGATGACATGCCCGCGGGCGCGGCCTATCGTTACGGATCGCGACATGAAGGCGTTCCGTACATGGTTCCGGCGCAGCTGGATCACCCGGGGGTACGACGGTGAGGGAACCGCGCCGCTGGAGGCGGTGGCGTGGCGCTGCTTCGGGGTCGTCCTCCTGGCGGCGTGCATCGCGGCCACGTTCACCACCCACCCCTATCCACGCTTCCACGGTCGCGACGCGGTCGTCCTGGCCTCGTTCGTGGCCCTGGTGACGGCGGCCATCGCGGCGCACCCTCAGCGCCGGGACGTTCCGACCCGGCAGGTCGTCCTGGCCCTCCTCGGTGTGATCGTCGCCGCGGGCGTGCTGGGAAGCGCCCAGCCGCACGGGGTCTGGATCATCGGTCCGTATTACGTGGCGATCGTGGCGGCGCTCAAGCTCGACCGGCGGGCCGCCTGGCTGATGTTCGCGGTGGTCGTGGTGCCGTTCGTCGGCGGCTACCTCCTCAAGGGTCAGGCGGCTGGCGCGGGGACGTTCCTCTCGGGCATCGTCCCGTGGTTCTTCGCCATGCGGCTTCTCCACTACGTCGCCGATCAGCGCGACGCTCTGGAGGCGTCGCGTGAGGCCGAGGCACGGGCCGCCGCGGCCGCCGAACGAGGCCGGCTCTCGCGCGAGATGCACGACGTGCTCGCCCATTCGCTCTCGGCGCTCGCCCTCCAGCTCGAGACGACCCGCCTGCTGGCTCGCAATCGGGGCGTCGATGAGGAGGTCACGCAGGCCGTCGACCGCGCCCACCATCTTGCTGCCAGCGGACTCGACGAGGCGCGCCGGGCCATCGCCACCGAGCGTGGTGACGAGCTTCCGGGCCCCGAGCGAATCGGAGCGCTCGCAGACGCCTTCGCCGAGCAGAGCGGCCTGCCGGTTGCCGTGGAGGTCCACGGCCAGCCGCGTGAGCTTGGCCCCGAGGCCAGGCTCGCCTTCTACCGCACGGCACAGGAGGCACTGACCAACGTGCGCCGCCACGCGACCGCCCAGTCGGTGGAGGTCATGCTCGACTACCTGCCGGACCGCACCGTGCTGGTCGTCGAGGATCACGCGATCGACGGCTCACCTCCGCCCCTCGCGGTCGGGATGGCCGGCGGTGGCTACGGTCTGACCGGGATGCGCGAGCGCGCCGAGCTGCTGGGCGGCGAGCTGCTCGCGGCACCTACCGGCAACGGCTTCCGCGTCGAGCTCCGCCTGCCCGCGGCCCGGCCATGAACGAGGACGGACCGGTTCGGGTGGTGCTGGCCGACGATCAGCGACTGGTTCGTGAGAGTCTCGCCACGCTGCTCGGCCTGCTCGACGGAATCGAGCTGGTCGCCACAGCGTCGGACGGCGAGGAGGCGGTGGCGCTGGCCGCCGAGCACGCCCCGGACGTCGTCCTCATGGATCTGCGGATGCCGCGCGTGGATGGGATCGAGGCCACCAGCCGGCTGCGCGAGCATCACCCCGACGTTCGCGTGATTGCGCTCACTACGTATGCCGACGACGAGAGCGTGCTCGGGGCGCTGCGCGCCGGCGCGCGCGGCTACCTCACCAAGGACGCCTCCAGTCAAGACATTCGAGGCGCGATCCTCACCGTCGCCGCCGGGGACGCCGCACTCGATCCCGCCATCCAGTGCCATGTGGTCGCCGCGCTGGCCGGCGACGGGGAGCGGCCGCACGAACCGCTCGCGGACGCCAGGCTCGAGCTGCCCGACGACCTCACCCCGCGCGAGGCCGAGGTGCTCGCGCTGATCGCCGAGGGGCTGACCAACGCCGAGATCGCCGAGCGGCTCGTGGTCAGCCCGACCACCATCAAGTCCCACATCAACCACCTGTTCGCCAAGGCGGGCCTGCGCGACCGCGCCCAGGCCGTCAACTATGCCTACCGAACGGGGATTGCCGTACCCCCGAGCTAACGATGCGCTGGGCTACCGGTAGCCCCGCTTGAGCAGATACTTCGCCCCCGCGTCGAAGCCGTCCTGACTGAGCACCTCGAAGGCGAAGGCATTGGCGAGGCGGTCGGTCGTGTTGAAGACGAAGCCGACGGCGAGCGCATCCTCGATCTCCTGGCGCGAGACACCGGCCGAGAGCACGGCTCGGACGTCGTCGGCGCTTAGCGCTCGTTCGCGAGTCAGCTTGCCGAGCATCCCTAGCGTCGCCCGGAGCCCGTCCTCGATCGGCGCGGAGTCGAGGTCGGCGAGTACCGCGGCCACCCTCTGCTCGTCCTCGTAGGCGCGCGCAGCCGTCGCGCTGTGCGCGCCGACACAGAACGGGCACTCATTGAGCTTGGACACATAGGCGGCCATCAGCTCACGGTCGCCCACCGACCAGCCCGAGTGACCGCGCATCGCCTGGTGGGTGAGCTGCTTCATGCGTGCACCGTAGAAGTCGGGCCGGTAAAAGGTGATCCTGGCCGCATCCGGGAGGGACCGGCCGGACATCAACCGGATCAGCCCGAACAGCAGCTTCGGCCCTATGCCGTAGCCGGTTTCCAGAACCGTGGGACGCACTAGCCGGCTTCCGTGTCGTCGCCTGCCTCGGCGAGCGCAGTGAGGCCGGTCTCGTAGAGCCGAGTCGACTCGCCGACCGCCGCACAGATCACGAGCTCGAACAGCTCATCGTCCGTGAAGCCGGCTTCCAGCGCGGCGGCAAAGTCGGCGTCGGTCACCTGAGCGGATCTCGTCGCGACCTTGTCGACCAACGCCCGCAGCGGTCCGGGGAGCTCGGCGTTGTTGAAGGCACGCGCACGTTGATCAGCCGGTGCTCGACCGGGTCCAGTCAGAACGCGCTCCACGAGCAGGCGGTGGATGGCGCGCTTCTCCTCATCGGCCGGCATTGGCATCCCACTCGAGCCTGCCACGGAGCAGCGCCTGCTCCGCGGGGTTGTCCGTGAGCGCGAGCGCGCGCCGGTTGGCCGCCCGCGCTTCATCGGCCCGGCCCAGAGCCTGGAGCAACTCGGCGCGAGTCGCGTGGTAGAGGTGGTAGCGCTTGAGGTCCGGCGCGAGGGCGTCGACCTCGGCCAGCGCGCCTTCGGGTCCGGCGGTGTAGCGCCACGCTATCGAGCGGTGCAGCCGGGTCAGCGGCGAGGGTGCGAGGCGCAGGAGCATGTCGTAGAGCAGCACGATCTGCTCCCAGTCGGTGTGCTCCCAGTCGGGCGCCTCGGCGTGGCAGGCGACGATCGCCGCCTGGAGCTGGTACGGGCCTGGCTGGTGTCGCCTGGCGGCCCGCTGGAGCAAACGAGCTGCCGCGGCGATGGCCTCGTGGTCCCAGTTGGAGCGATCCTGATGTTGCAGCACCACGAGGTTCCCCTGAGGGTCGAATCTGGCATCGGCCCGCGCCCGGTGCAACCGGATCAGCGCCAGGAGACCGGCAACCTCGGGTTCGGTGGGCATCAGCTCCTGGAGCTGAGCGGCCAGCCATTCGGCGTCGTCGACCAGATCCCGCGATTGACCGCGCCCAGCCGTCGCGAGGTAGCCCTCGTTCAGCAGGAGATAGATGACCGCGAGCACTTCACGCAGGCGGGCGCCCAGCTCCTCGGGACCGGGGACGCGATAGGGGATTCCGGCGTCCGTGATCTTCCGCTTGGCACGGGTGATCCGCTGGGCGACGGTCGTCTCGCTCACCAGGAAGGCCCGGGCGATCTGTGCCGTGGTGAGCCCGCAGACCACGCGGAGGGTCAAGGCGATCTGCGCCGGCCGGGACAGCGCCGGGTGGCAGCACGTGAAGATGAGCCGCAGCCGGTCCTCGCCGGTGGGCTGAACGGGCCACTCGAGCTGAGCCAGCTTGGCCCGGTAGTTGCTCTGACGGCGCAGGCCGTCGAGGCCACGGTTGCGGGCCACCGTGAACAGCCAGGCGTCCGGCCGCTCCGGAACGCCTTCGCTCGGCCACCGCTGCAGGGCGGCCAGAACCGCGTCCTGGACCAGGTCCTCCGCTGCAGCGAAATCCCCGGTAATCCGCACGAGCGCGGTGGCCAGCCGGCCCGCGTGCTCTCGGACGATCTGCTCGAGCTCGCGGTTCGAAGCGCTCCGGTCCGCCAGGGCTGAGTCCGGGGTGGTGAACGTCATGTCTGCAGGGGCCGTATCTCCACCAGCGGACAGCCCGGCCAGGTGCGGACCATGCTCAGCACCTCATCGAGGTCGTCCACCTCGACCTCGGTATAGCCGCTCACGACCTCCTTGCCCTCGACGAACGGGCCGTCGGTGATGACCGGCTCGCTGCCGGCATTCAGCCGAACCGTGGTGGCGGTCGATGCCGGTTGCAGCTTGCTGCCCCCGCGGATCTTGTCGGCGTGGTCGGCGAGCCACTTGTAGACCAGCTCGATCGCCCGGTCCCGGTCGGTCTGGCTCATCGCCTCAAAATCCCGCTCGAATTGCTCGGTCTCGACGAACAGCAGCACGTATTTCACGGGCCAAGTCCTCCTTTCGCACCCTGGATCACATCAGCTTCCATCTGATAGACGATCGGCGCGGGCCCGAATACGACAAGCTGGTGCTTTACACGAGAGTCGGTAGCGGATCCGCCGCCCGCGCGCGACCGACGCGGTACGTGGCCCACAGCACCGCGATCTTCATGGTCGTGTACCTCGCCACGGCGGTAGCCGTACCTCGCGACCATCCAAGCCGAACGATCTTCATGAGCGCCCTCGTGACCGCCGGCGGGGCGCTGGGCATGCTGCCGTTCACCGGTCTCGCTTTCCCCCTGGCCGACGGCCACTCGTGTAGCGACAGAACAGCATCTCGCACTTCGCCGAAGCCGCCGTGCAGGTACGCCGAGGTGATCACGCCCGGCGAGTTGCGCGAAGGCGACCTAGCTCTCCTCGCCTGACCGTTTCGTCGAGGTGCTCAGGTGCGCAGCGGCGCCCATTGGAAGCGCCGGAGCGCGACCGCGGCGGCCACCGCGCCCCAGATCACGACGATCAGCAGATCGCTTCCGGCCCAGGCGGAGGCCCCGGGATGGCTGAAGGTCCTGAATACCGCGGTGATGAAGTGGCGGATCGGAAAGAAGGTCGAGATCTTGGCCAGCGTGGAGCCCGATTTGAGCGGGAACCACAGGCCGGACAGGAACAGCAGCACGAAGAACACGGTGCTGGTCAGCGGACCCGCGGCCTGCTGGTTGGGGATCAGCGTGCTCATGGCGATCCCGAGCGCGGCGAAGCTGAGCCCGCCGAGGACGAGCACGACGATCAGCGCGGCGATCCCTGACGCGCCCGCAGGCGGGTGGACCCCGAACGCCCAGCGTCCCACGGCGAGCAGCAGGACGACCTGGGCAAACGCGATCAGCAGGGTGCTGAGGAGAATCGAGCTCAGAAGCGTCCAGGTGGGCAGCGGACTGAGCCGCAGGCGCTTGAGCAGCCCGCTCTCGCGCCGGATGACGACGCTGATCGCCAGGTTGTTGAACGCCGCCGACATCACCCCGTAGGCGATGAAGCCCGGGACGTAGTACTGGACCAGCTTGACGTTGTGCAGATAGCTGACGCGCGAGGACCCGGCGCTGGCCCCCAGCATCACCACGAACAGGACCGAAAATCCGACCGTGAAGATCGCCCCGACCGGGTTCAGCCAGAACGTCAGCTGCTCGTAGCCCACCTGTCTGAGTACAAGCCTCAGCTCGCCCAGCGCCGAGCGCGGCGCCACGATCGGTTCGCTGCCTGCGCTCATGCCGGGGCCGGCTCTCCGGCGGTCGACTCGGACTGGAATCGCTCGGCGTCGCCGCCGGTCAGCTGCAGATAGACATCCTCGAGCGTGTGGCGGCTGACCGTGAGACCGCTGATCCGGACGTCGTGCTCGAGCGCCCACCGGCTCAGCTCGTAGAGCAGCTCGAGCTCACGGTCGGTCCGCAGCTGCACGGACTGTTCATTGGCGGTGACCTCGGCGGGCAGATCAGGAAGCGTCACGCCGTCGGGCAGCCGGAAGCGGATCGTGGCCGCTCCCTGGTCGCGACCGCCAAGCGACGCCGGTGGACCCTGGGCCACGATCCGGCCCGAGGCGATGATCGCCACCTGGTCGGCCAATGCCTCGGCCTCGTCCATGTAGTGCGTGGTGAGCATCACGGTCGTACCCTCGCTGGCGAGCTTGCGGACCAGCTCCCACGAGGTGCGGCGGCCTGCCGGATCGAGCCCGGTCGTCGGCTCATCGAGGAACAGCAGCGCCGGATTGCCGACGATCCCCAGGCCGACGTCCAGCCGTCGCTGCTGACCACCCGACAGGGTCTTGACCTTCGCGTCGGCCTTCTCCTCCAGGCCGATCAGCCCGATCACCTCGTCCACCCCTCGCGGCGCCGGGTAATAGCCGGCGTTGCGCCTGAGGACCTGGCGCACGGACAGAAATGGCTCCACCGCAAGCTCCTGCAGGACCACCCCGAGCTGGCTGCGCAGCTGCTGCCCGGAGCGGCGATCACCGGGGTCGATCCCCAGCACCCGCACGTCGCCCGCGTCGCGGCCGCGAAATCCCTCCAGGATCTCGATCGTCGTCGTCTTGCCCGCACCGTTCGGACCCAGCAGCGCGAACACCTCACCGGCCTCGACCTCGAAGCTGACCCCGTCAACGGCGCGGACCGAGCCGTACGACCTGACCAGTCCACGAACACTCACTGCCGGCATGCGCGGAATCCCACCATACCGGAGGCCATTAGCGTCGAGGACGTGACGGTCCAGCGGCTCGCGCACGTGGGCATCGTGGTCGAGCGCGTCGTTGGCCTCGGGGGCGTCCGCTCCGAGGTCGCCTTCATGCAGACCCGGACTGCTACATGCGCGGTCCGGCGGGGATCATCATCGAGCTGGCGGAGCGCATCGGTTAGCGCCGGCGCTATCCGACCGCATCGAGTTCCTCCAGCGACCGGCCGCGAGTCTCGGGCCCGACCAGGAACGCGATGATGTAGAGCACCCACAACACCGCGAAGCACTTGGCGATCGTGGCCAGGCCGATCGAGCCGATGAGGGTACCGGTCAGGACGGGGCCGCCGATCGACGGGATGCGGCCGAAGGCGACGCCGAGGCCGAACCCGGTACCGCGTACCTCGGTGGGAAACAGCTCGGCGACATAGGTCTGGCCCACGGACCACGTCCAGCCGAGCAGGCCGATGCCGAACAGCTGGGCGATCGCGAACACGATGAGGTGATGGGTGGAGAACGCGAGGATGCTGGTCACGGCGAGGGTGATCGCGCCGGCGATCGCAGCCGGGCGGCGGCCGAAGCGTTCGGCCGCGGCCGCGCCCACGAACGGCCAGACGGCCATCGCGGCGTAGAAGGCCATGGTCAGCGCCAGCGACTGGCGGAAGGTGAGGTTGAACGTGGCGAGCATGTACTTCTGCAGGAACACCAGGAAGCCCCAGTAGCCGACGGCGTTGGCGATGAAGATCAGGGTGGCGATGGCCAGCCGGCGCCGGAGTACCGGGGAGGCGAAGATCTGACGCGCCTGGCGTCGGGCTTCGCCCGCCTGTCCGCGCCGGCTCTGCCTCGCGCGCGCGAACTCATATGGGATCGATTCACGCAGCGCCCGGCGCAGGCCCCAAACGAGGAGCGCCGGGATGACCGCCAGGATGAACGGGAGCCGCCAGCCGGCGCCGGGAGCGACGAGCAGTGCGACAACCAGCGCGAGCAGCGCACCCACGGCATACATCGAGAAGATCACGCCACCGGCCCCGATGGCCCGCCGCCGCGCCGGCCATGCCTCGATCGTGTAGGGGACCCCGACCGACAGCTCGCCGGCGCCGCCGAGCCCGGTGAGGAAGCGCAGCGCCGCGAACAGGCCAGCGCCGCCGGCCAGGCCGGAGACGCCGGTGGTGATCCCGTAGAGGACGATCGAGGCTCCGAGGGTGTCCTTGCGTCCAAAGCGATCGGCCGCCCACCCGAAGGCGAAGGTGCCGAGCGTGTAGCCGCCCAGCATGACCGAGCCGATGACGCCCGCAGCCGTCGAGGACAGGCTGAACGAGACGACGATCAGCGGCAGGACGAATGAATAGATGTTGACCACGTAGGCGTCGAACAGAAAGCCCAGGCCAGACGAGAACGCAACCAGTCGTGCTTGCTTGCGGTCGGTAGCCGGCGCGGCGGTGCGTTCGCCCGCGGGCCTGAGACGGGCACGATCGAGGATCGGCGGGCTCGTAATGTCGGTCATGGGCCTCCGTTGCGATTCAGGACATGAGCAGAATCAAGCCGTCACGGTCGATGACGGTGAAGGTGCGCAGACGCCGGTTGGGGTCGAACAGGGTGCAGCCGGTCCGGACGTCGTACTCGTAGCCGTGCCAGGGACATCGGAGGACCGCCACCGACTCGTCGGGCCGGTAGTCGCCCACCCCGCCCGCCCCGGTGCTGCCGTGACCTAGCTGACCTGCCGAGAGTGGCGCGCCCTGGTGCAGGCAGCGGTTGACGAGGGCATGCAGCGAGCCGTCTTCGAGACGCACCACCAGCACCGGGAGACGGCCCCAGGAGGCGACTCGCATCTCCCCAGGCGCAAGCTCGTCGCTCGCGCATACCCGCACCACGTCGGCGGCTGTCGCGGTCACGCCGGGAGCCGGTACGTCGCGCGCGCGTTCCCGGCGAGAACCTTGCGTCTCAGCGTCTCGGACAGGCCACCGGGCAGAGCGCGTTCGGGCGAGTCGAAGTCCCAGTGGGGATAGTCGGAGGAGAACAGGATGAGCTCGTCGGACTCCATCTGCTCGACGATCCCGCTGAACTGGCGGGCGGTCATCTCCTCGATGGGCTGGGTGGCAAACCGGATGTGCTCGCGGATGACGTCCGAGGGTTTGCGCCGCAGCCACGGCACCTCGGAGCGCAGTTCGCGCCACTGCTGGTCAGAGCGCCACATGATGTGCGGCACCCAGGAGAAGCCGCCCTCGATCATCGCCACTCTCAGCTCGGGATGGCGCTCGAAGATCCCGTTGAAAACGAGACTGACCGTCTGCGACATGAACACCTGGGAGACGAGCGTGTGCCACTCGGCGAACAGGCGGTGGTGACCGAGGGCCGTTGGCGAGTTCTCCGAGTGATGGATGCCGACCACGAGGCCGTGTCGCACCGCGGCCTCGAACAGCGGCTCGTAGAAGGGATCGCCGAACGGCTTGTCGCCGATGTAGAGCATCACCTGCACGATCCGCGGATGACCGCCGAGGCGGTCGATTTCGCGGGCGGCACCCGCCGGGTCGTGCGCATTGACGTGCACCGAGCCGACAAGCCGCGGCTCGCGCTCGAGCCACGTCTCGATCTGCCAGTCGTTATAGGCGGACATCAGTCCCGTCTTGAACTCGGGCCAGCCGGGGCCCAGGGCGGACGCGTTGAGCCAGCCGGTCAGCACGGCGGTATCGATGTCGTAGAGGTCGAGTAGCTGCTCGCGAACGAGTCCCAGGTCCGATCCGCCGGGCCGGCCGTCGGGCAGCTTGGCGTCGGCGCGGTCCAGTCCGCCGGCGGTGGGCTGGGCGTATGGCAGCAGACGCTCGGGCTGCCAGCCGAATTGGGTGATGTAGCGACGCCACTGGGGCGCCAGGTACGGCACGAGCTCCTCGAGCGCGGCACGCTCGTGGACGTCGACGTCGATGATCTCGGTGCGGATCGCGTCCGCGACCTCGGTGTGCTCGGACAGGGCGGTCATCGCGAAGATCGTTACCCATTAAAGCAATAATCTCAATCGAATAACTTGCATTCCGCGTCGCAGCCGGTCGACCTGCGTCCGGCGCCGGCGGGCTCGACGGGTTCCCGCGCGATCAGGTCCAGAGAGAGCGTGCTACCTACAGCCTGGTCCATGCGGCGCCCAGCCGGCGGTAAGCCGTCGGAAGCCGGCTATCAGGTTGCCTGCTAACGAGGGTTTTCCGGCCCTTCGTGGAAACCCGCCGCGAGTCCATGGATTCGCGGCGATTCACGGCGATCCGGGCAACGGGCAGCGCACTGCTGCCCGTTTGCGCCGCTCTTGCGGTTGCCGCGCCGGCGTCCGCTGCCACCGGGACCGGCATCGCGCGCTCAGGACACGTCGACCACCGGCACTCCCCGGTAGTCGAAGCATGTCCAGTCGGCGCACCGGTTC